>NZ_CAUQCJ010000019.1:0-32779 GCF_963516515.1 uncultured Streptococcus sp.
ACGGCATGTACGGTGGTGTGAGAGGGGCTAGAGATTATCCCCTACTCGATTTTATTTAATACTCTTCGAAAATCAAATTCAAACCACGTCAGCGTAGCCTTACCGTACTCGAGTACAGCTTGCGGCTAGCTTCCTAGTTTGCTTTTTGATTTTCATTGAGTATAACAAAGAGCCTCTCTCTTCTTATCTGGATTCCATACGAAGCTTGCGATAAAGCTAAAGATGATAGTTAGGATAGCGAGGATAATCGCAAGGATGAGGGCAGGTATGCGAATAAACCACCAGAGTGGGTTTGGTTTTTTATCATTATGCCATTGTTTCGTTTCTTGGTCCAAACGTTGAAATTCTGCATGGATACGATTGGCGACTGTTTCAATGCCTTCATCATTCATTTTCTTGATATCTGAGATATCGATTGGATTTCCAAAGTTCATATCAACACGCTCACGGCTAACCAATCCTTTCAAGGTCATGGGACCTGTGTAGGTAACAGGCATGATACGGACCTTGGCCATTTTGGCAATCAGGGCTACGCCACCCTTGACATCATTTGAGTGACGGCTCCCACTTGGAAACATGATGAGAGAGCGATCACTTTTTTTAAGAACATTGATAGGATATTTGATGGCTGAGGCGCTAGGATTCTCACGGTCGATAGGAAAGGCGCCACACATACGAATCCACCAGCCAAAGATACGGTTGGTAAAGAGCTCTTTTTTGGCCATAAAGATGAATTGTTTTGGCTTGGTCGCAAAAGCCATGTAAACTGGATCCCACCAAGTGCGGTGAGGCGCAACCAAAATATAATTTTCATCTTGATTAGGAATTTTATCAGTATTATGATAGTGGGCATTGCCATTGATGGACCAGAGGAGCAAGACAACCAATCCACGTAAATAAGTATAAAACATGCGATCTCCTTCGATTGTTTTCTTGTTATTATTATACCTTATCAAAGGAGGGCTGGCAAACTTTTTTCCGTGACTAGGTGCATATTTGAGATGAGATTAGAATTCTTTTAGAAAAAATGATATGATAGGATTCATGGATAAAAATAAGATTGTGGGATTAACCCAAAGAGAAGTCAAGGAAAGACAGGCTAAGGGCTTGGTTAATGATTTTACTGCTTCTGCCAGTACCAGCACTTGGCAAATCATCAAACGAAATGTCTTTACCCTTTTTAACGCTTTGAACTTTGCCATTGCTTTGGCCCTTGCCTTTGTGCAGGCTTGGAGCAATCTGGTCTTTTTTGCTGTTATCTGCTTTAACGCTTTTTCTGGGATTGTGACCGAGCTGCGGGCCAAACACATGGTGGACAAGCTCAATCTCATGACCAAGGAAAAGGTCAAAACCATTCGTGATGGTCAGGAAGTTGCTCTTAATCCTGAAGAATTGGTGCTAGGAGATGTCATTCGTCTGTCTGCTGGAGAACAGATTCCCAGTGATGCCTTGGTTCTAGAAGGCTTTGCAGAAGTCAATGAAGCCATGTTGACGGGGGAGAGTGATTTGGTGCAAAAGGAAGTGGATGCCTTGCTTTTGTCAGGAAGTTTCTTGGCTAGTGGGTCAGTTTTGGCTCAAGTTCACCATGTTGGATCTGATAACTATGCTGCCAAACTCATGCTGGAAGCCAAGACCGTTAAACCAATCAACTCTCGTATCATGAAATCGCTGGACAAGCTAGCTGGTTTTACTGGGAAGATTATCATTCCTTTTGGTCTAGCTCTCTTGCTAGAAGCTTTGATCTTAAAAGGCCTGCCTCTCAAGTCATCCGTTGTAAACTCGTCGACAGCCCTTTTGGGGATGTTACCTAAGGGAATTGCCCTTTTGACCATTACTTCGCTCTTGACTGCGGTGATTAAGCTGGGTTTGAAAAAGGTCTTAGTGCAGGAGATGTACTCTGTTGAGACCTTGGCGCGCGTGGATATGCTCTGTCTGGACAAGACGGGCACCATCACCCAAGGAAAGATGCAGGTAGAGGCTGTTCTTCCGCTGACGGACACTTATGGTGAAGAGGCTATTGCCAGCATCCTGACTAGCTACATGGCCCATAGTGAGGATAAAAATCCAACTGCCCAAGCTATTCGCCAGCGTTTCCAAGGACAAGTTGCCTACCCTATGCTTTCGAATCTTCCCTTCTCTAGCGACCGCAAGTGGGGAGCCATGGAGTTAGAAGGCTTGGGAACAGTTTTCTTAGGGGCGCCTGAGATGTTGCTGGATTCTGAGGTCCCAGAAGCCAGAGAGGCCTTGGAGAGAGGGTCACGTGTCTTGGTCTTAGCTCTCAGTCAGGAGAAATTAGACCATCACAAACCACAAAAACCATCTGATATTCAGGCTCTAGCCTTGCTGGAAATCTTGGACCCGATTCGAGAGGGAGCAGCAGAGACGCTGGACTATCTCCGTTCTCAGGAAGTGGGCCTCAAGATTATCTCTGGTGACAATCCAGTTACGGTGTCCAGCATTGCCCAGAAGGCTGGTTTTGCGGACTATCACAGCTATGTCGATTGCTCAAAAATCACGGATGAGGAATTGGTTGCTATGGCTGAGGAGACAGCTATTTTCGGACGTGTTTCCCCTCATCAAAAGAAACTCATCATTCAAACGCTGAAAAAAGCGGGTCATACAACAGCTATGACAGGGGACGGGGTTAATGATATCTTGGCCCTTCGTGAGGCGGATTGTTCTATCGTGATGGCTGAGGGAGATCCTGCGACTCGTCAGATTGCCAATTTGGTTCTCTTGAACTCTGACTTTAATGATGTTCCTGAGATTCTCTTTGAAGGTCGTCGTGTGGTCAATAACATTGCCCATATCGCACCGATTTTCTTGATAAAGACCATCTACTCTTTCTTGCTCGCAGTTATCTGTATTGCCAGTGCTTTACTAGGTCGGTCTGAGTGGATCTTGATTTTCCCATTCATTCCAATCCAGATTACCATGATTGACCAGTTCGTGGAAGGTTTCCCGCCATTCGTTCTGACTTTTGAGCGAAATATCAAGCCTGTCGAGCCAAACTTCCTCAGAAGATCCATGCTTCGTGCTCTACCAAGTGCACTCATGGTCGTCTTCAGCGTCCTGTTTGTGAAAATATTTGGAAGTAGCCAAGGTTGGTCTGAGTTAGAAATCTCAACTCTACTCTATTATCTCTTGGGGTCAATTGGTTTCTTATCCGTATTTAGAGCCTGCATGCCATTTACCCTATGGCGTGTCCTCTTGATTGTTTGGTCAGTAGGAGGCTTCCTAGCCACAGCTCTCTTCCCAAGAATTCAAAAACTGCTTGAAATTTCGACATTAACAGGACAAACATTATCTGTTTATGGTGTCATGATGTTGGTCTTTACCGTGATTTTCATTATAACCAGTCGCTATCAAGGCAGAAAATAAAGAAAGACTGCAATCTGTGGATTGCGGTTTTTTTAGGTACAAGATTGCTAGCTGAAATGTGGTATAATAAGAGGTAATAGAGTTTTGGAAAGTGAGAGAAGATGATTTCAAAGAGATTAGAATTGGTGGCATCCTTTGTGCCACAGGGAGCTATTTTACTAGATGTGGGGAGTGATCATGCTTATCTGCCTATCGAGTTAGTCGAGAGAGGTCAAATCAAAAGCGCCATTGCAGGTGAGGTGGTGGAAGGTCCTTACCAATCTGCAGTCAAAAATGTTGAGGCTCACGGTCTAAAGGAGAAAATCCAAGTCCGTTTAGCCAATGGCTTGGCAGCTTTTGAAGAGGCAGATCAGGTATCTGTCATCACCATTGCTGGCATGGGAGGTCGTTTGATTGCTAGGATTTTAGAAGAAGGTTTGGACAAGCTAGCTAATGTAGAGCGTTTAATCCTCCAACCAAATAATCGTGAAGACGACTTGCGTATCTGGTTGCAAGAGAACGGATTTCAGATTGTAGCGGAAAGCATTCTAGAAGAAGCTGGTAAATTTTATGAAATTCTAGTTGTGGAAACGGGACAAATGAAGTTATCAGCCAGTGATGTCCGCTTTGGTCCCTTCTTGTCCAAAGAAGTCAGCCCAGTCTTTGTCCAAAAATGGCAAAAAGAGACTGCTAAGTTAGAGTTTGCCCTCGGACAAATCCCAGAAAAAAATCTGGAGGAACGTCAAGTTCTAGTAGATAAAATTCAAGCCATCAAGGAGGTTCTCCATGCTAGCAAGTGAAGTGATTAAGGCGTATGAAGCCTTTTGCCCCCAGGAATTTTCCATGGAGGGGGATAGTCGTGGCCTGCAAATCGGCACTTTGGACAAGGATATCCAAAGAGTCATGGTTGCCCTCGATATTCGAGAAGAGACGGTGGCAGAGGCTATTGAAAAGGGTGTGGATTTGATTATCGTCAAGCACGCGCCTATTTTTCGTCCCATCAAGGACTTGGTTGCCAGCCGTCCGCAAAACCAGATTTACATCGACCTGATTAAGCATGACATCGCAGTTTATGTTAGCCATACCAATATTGATATTGTTGATAATGGCCTCAATGATTGGTTCTGTCAGATGCTAGGTATCGAGGAGACGACTTATCTACAGGAGACAGGTCCTGAACGTGGAATTGGACGTATTGGAACCATTCAGCCTCAGACATTTGGAGAATTGGCCCAGCATGTTAAGCAAGTCTTTGGTCTAGATAGTCTTCGAATGGTGCATTACCAAGAGAGTGATTTGCAGAAGTCTATTTCAAGAGTGGCAATCTGTGGTGGTAGCGGGCAGTCTTTCTATAAGGATGCCTTAGCTAAGGGGGCAGATGTCTACATCACTGGGGATATCTACTATCACACAGCTCAGGATATGCTGTCTGATGGCCTGTTGGCTCTGGACCCAGGACACTATATCGAAGTGCTGTTTGTGGAAAAAATCGCAGCACTCCTTACTCAATGGAAGGAAGAAAAGGGCTGGGATATTGATATCTTGCCTAGTCAAGCATCGACCAATCCTTTCCACCATATCTAGTTAGAAAGTGAAAACAATGAAAAAAGTTGCCATTATCGGAGCAGGGATTGTGGGAGCAACAGCTGCCTACTACCTCTCGAAAGAAAGTGACCTAGAAGTAACCGTCTTTGACCATGGACAAGGTCAGGCTACCAAGGCTGCAGCAGGAATTATCAGTCCTTGGTTTTCCAAACGCCGTAATAAAGCCTGGTACAAGATGGCGCGCTTGGGGGCTGACTTTTATGTGGATTTGTTGGCTGATTTAGAAAAGTCTGGTCAGGAGATTGACTTTTACCAGCGCTCAGGAGTCTTTCTCCTGAAAAGGGATGAAACTAAGTTGGAAGAACTCTATGAACTAGCCCTCCAGCGCAGAGAAGAGTCTCCCTTGATAGGGCAGTTAGCCATTCTAGACCAAGCCTCAGCTAATGAATTATTCTCTGGTTTGCAGGGATTTGACCAACTGCTCTATGCTTCTGGTGGAGCGAGAGTAGATGGTCAACTCTTGGTGACTCGTCTGCTAGAAGCCAGTCAGGTCAAGCTGGTCAAAGAAAAAGTGAGTCTGACACCTTTAGCATCAGGTTACCAGATTGGTGAAGAGGTGTTTGTTCAGGTTATTTTAGCGACGGGAGCTTGGCTGGGACACCTATTAGAACCTTTAGGTTATGAAGTGGATGTTCGTCCTCAAAAAGGACAACTCCGAGACTATCAACTTGCTCAAGACTTGGAGTCTTACCCTGTTGTCATGCCAGAAGGGGAGTGGGATTTGATTCCTTTTGCAGGTGGGAAATTGTCCTTAGGCGCTACCCATGAAAATGATATGGGCTTTGATTTGAGGGTGGATGAAACCTTGCTCCAGCAAATGGAGGAGGTGGCCTTACCTCACTATCCTGCTTTATCGGAAGCGACTTCCAGAAGTGAACGTGTGGGCATCCGTGCCTATACCAGTGATTTCTCACCTTTCTTTGGGCAAGTACCCGACTTGGCAGGTGTCTATGCAGCCAGTGGCCTAGGTTCATCTGGCCTCACAACTGGTCCTATCATTGGTTACCATCTAGCTCAACTGATCCAAGACAAAGAGTTGACCTTGGACCCAGTAAACTATTCAATTGAAAACTATGTCAAACGACTAAAAAGCGAATAAGATTTTACTGAAATTTTAGCCTCCCCTCTAGGATGGCAAATGACATTCCCTATCAAAAATGGTAAAATAAGAAAAAATCCGAGAATCGAGGAAAAAAGATGCAAGAAAAGATTTTGGTAACGGGTGGAGCAGGTTTTATCGGAACCCACACTGTTATTGAGTTAATCCAAGCAGGTCATCAGGTTGTTGTGGTGGATAACCTTGTTAATAGTAACAGTAAAAGTTTAGAAGTTGTTGAAAGAATCACAGGAGTTGAAGTGCCTTTCTATGAGGCAGATATCCGTGACACAGATACTCTCAGAGATATTTTCAAGCAAGAAGAACCAACAGGTGTCATTCACTTTGCTGGTTTGAAGGCTGTTGGAGAATCTACCCGTATCCCTCTTGCCTATTATGACAACAATATCGCAGGAACTGTTAGCCTTTTGAAAGCCATGGAAGAAGCCAACTGTAAAAACATCATTTTCAGTTCTTCTGCGACAGTTTACGGAGATCCTCATACAGTGCCCATCTTGGAAGATTTCCCACTTTCAGTGACCAATCCATATGGTCGCACTAAGCTTATGCTTGAGGAAATTTTAACGGATATTTACAAGGCAGACTCAGAATGGAATGTTGTCTTGCTTCGTTATTTCAACCCAATCGGAGCCCATGAGAGTGGTGATTTGGGAGAAAATCCAAACGGTATTCCAAACAACCTCTTGCCATATGTGACTCAAGTAGCCGTTGGAAAATTAGAGCAAGTGCAAGTGTTTGGAGACGATTACGATACAGAAGACGGAACTGGTGTTCGTGACTATATCCACGTTGTCGATTTGGCTAAAGGTCACGTTGCAGCTCTGAAAAAAATTCAAAAAGGTTCAGGTCTAAACGTTTATAACCTTGGAACAGGTAAAGGCTACTCAGTTCTTGAAATTATCCAAAATATGGAAAAAGCGGTGGGACGTCCCATTCCTTACCGCATCGTAGACCGTCGCCCAGGGGATATCGCAGCCTGCTATTCAGATCCTGCAAAAGCCAAAGCAGAACTAGGCTGGGAAGCAGAACTCGACATCACCCAAATGTGTGAAGACGCATGGCGTTGGCAAAGCAAGCATCCAAATGGATTTGAAGACTAAGATGGTGATTTCAATCATTGTCCCTTGTTTAAACGAAGAGGAAGTACTTCCTCTTTTTTATCAGGCTTTGGAAGATTTGATTCCTGACTTGGGAGCAGAAATAGAGTATGTCTTTGTCGATGATGGATCAAGTGATGGAACATTAGAACTCTTAAAGTCCTATCGGGAGCAAAATCTGGCAGTGCATTATCTTTCTTTCTCTCGAAATTTTGGAAAAGAAGCAGCCCTCTATGCAGGCTTGCAATATGCGACAGGAGATTTGGTGGTGGTGATGGATGCAGACCTCCAAGATCCTCCTAGTATGCTGCTTGAGATGAAAGCCTTACTAGATCAAAATGCAGATTTGGACTGTGTTGGGACACGGAGAACCAGCCGAGAAGGAGAACCCTTCTTTCGCAGTTTCTGTGCAGACCTCTTTTACCGTCTCATGCAAAAAATTAGTCCAGTAGCCTTACCGTCAGGTGTCCGTGATTTTCGCATGATGAGAAGGTCTGTAGTCGATGCCATTTTAGCTTTGACCGAGTCCAATCGTTTTTCTAAGGGGCTCTTTGCCTGGGTCGGATTTAAAACCCACTATCTGGACTATCCAAATGTCGAAAGGCAGGCTGGCAAGACCAGTTGGAGTTTTAGGCAACTCTTTTTCTACTCCATTGAAGGGATTGTTAATTTTTCAGATTTTCCCTTGATTATCGCCTTTGCGGCTGGTCTCCTATCTTGTTTCATTTCTCTGCTTATGACTTTTTTTGTTGTGGTTCGGACCCTCATTTTGGGCAATCCGACATCAGGTTGGACCTCTCTGATGGCTGTTATTCTCTTTCTTGGAGGCATTCAACTCCTGACCATTGGGATTCTCGGCAAGTATATCAGTAAGATTTATCTAGAGACTAAAAAAAGACCACTTTATCTTATCAAAGAGAAAAGTGACCTTCCTGATTTTACAGAAAAAAATAAAGTGAAAAGACTATAATTTTACATGGAAATATGCTAAACTAGAAAGAGTGAAACGTTCTTGTCAATTTACTATGAAAGATTAGTGTTGATCTTTAATCAAGGCACGTGTCGGACAGTTTTTCACAGCTTCTACGACGTCTTGGCTAGGAGAAATTTCTTTTTCTAGTTGGTCAGGGTCATCGTAAAAACGCACGATTCCATTATCGTGGTAATCAAATAAATCAGAATAAGTTTGGCAAAGCCCACAGGCAATGCATCGTTCAGGTATAAGTGTGATTTTCATATTTATATTGTAATAAGAAAAGTCAAAAAAAACAAGGAGTAAGGTATGGCAAAAGAACCGTGGCAAGAAGATATTTATGAGAATCAGGAAGAAACAAGATCAGAACGTCGTAAGAGAGAACAAGGTGGAGGAGTCGTTGCTAATCGTATTTTAACTATCTTAGCAAGTATTTTCTTTGTGATTGTAGTCGTGATGATTATTGTTCTTATTTATCTCTCATCAGGCGGGAGTAATCGCACAGCAGCCTTGAAAGATTTTCATGATTCTGATGCAAATGTAGTACAGATTTCATCTTCTAGTAGTTCAGAGCAGGCATCTTCTAGTTCAGAGGAGAAGGTAGAAGAGTCATCTAGTAGTTCAGAACATCCAACTAATCCAGAAGGAACGACAAAAGTCTTGGCTGGAGAAGGAGAAGCAGCCATTGCAGCTCGCGCGGGGATTTCGATTGCACAGTTAGAAGCCTTAAATCCTGGGCACATGGCTACAGGATCTTGGTTTGCTAATCCAGGTGATGTTGTTAAAATCAAATAGGAGTTGATATGAAAACCATTCAAATTGCTATTGACGGTCCTGCTTCAAGTGGTAAGAGTACAGTCGCAAAGATTATTGCTAAGGATTTTGGTTATACCTACCTTGATACAGGAGCCATGTATCGTGCAGCGACCTATATGGCTCTCAAGAACCAATTAGGAGTTGAAGAAGTTGAAGCACTTCTCGCCTTATTGGACCAGCATCCAATCAGTTTTGGACGCTCAGAAACTGGAGAACAGCTTGTCTTTGTAGGAGATGTGGATATTACTCATCCTATCCGTGAAAATCAAGTGACCAATCATGTTTCTGCTATTGCAGCAATTCCTCAAGTGCGTGAAAAACTAGTTTCTCTCCAACAAGAGATCGCCCAGCAAGGTGGAATTGTCATGGACGGTCGCGATATTGGCACGGTTGTATTGCCACAAGCAGAATTGAAAATTTTCCTAGTAGCTTCAGTCGATGAGAGAGCAGAGCGCCGTTACAAGGAAAATATTGCCAAGGGAATTGAAACAGACCTTGAAACCTTAAAAGAGGAAATTGCTGCGCGTGACTACAAGGATAGTCATCGTGAGACTTCGCCTCTCAAACAAGCAGAGGATGCTGTTTACCTTGATACAACTGGTTTGAACATTCAAGAAGTAGTTGAAAAAATTAAAGCAGAAGCTGAAAAAAGAATGTAAATGTAGAAAAGCCGATAGATTGATATCGGTTTTTTCTAAATTTGTCAAAATGCTGATTTTAAGGTATAATAGTTGCTGTTCGAGAAATTTTGATTTTCAAAGAATAGTGAATGATGATAAGGAGAAACCATGAACAACCTACCAAATTGCCCAAAATGTAACTCAGAGTATGTCTACGAAGACGGTGCCCTACTGGTTTGCCCAGAGTGTGCTTATGAGTGGAATCCTGCTGAAGTTGCAGATGTAGAAGAGGGCCTTGTTGCTATCGATGCCAACGGAAATAAATTGGCTGACGGTGATACAGTCACCCTCATCAAGGATTTGAAAGTAAAAGGTGCGCCAAAAGATTTGAAACAAGGGACGCGCGTGAAAAATATCCGCATCGTAGAAGGCGACCACAATATCGACTGTAAGATTGATGGCTTTGGTGCCATGAAACTCAAATCAGAGTTTGTGAAGAAAATTTAAGCATGTCAAAGCACTATAAACTAGTATTTTATAGCCGTATCTTCTTGTTTCTAGCGGCTTTTACGGGAGTTTATCTTGAAATCGCCAAGCATGGTGGATTTGGGATGCTGCTCTATTATACGGTTCTGTCCAACCTCTTAGTAGCGATTTTTACGCTCTATCTCCTAAAGGTTATGAGCCGTTTAGGTGAAAACTGGCAAAGGCCAAGTCTCTTGCGCCTAAAAGGTGGGGTCACCATGAGTATCATGATTACCTGTGTGATTTACCATTTCCTCTTAGCGCCTATTGCGACTAATTTCTATACCCTAGAAAATTTCCTTTGCCACTATATCGTTCCCCTATGGTTTTTAGCAGATACCCTCTTTTTTGACAAACAGGGTCAATACAAGATTTGGGATCCAGTTGTGTGGACGATTTTGCCCTTGCTGTATATGATTTTTGCTCTTTTCAATGGCTTGGTATTGAAACTTGATGTTCCTAATTCTAAGGTCAGTCCCTTCCCTTACTTCTTTTTGAATGTGAACAAGGGTTGGGATGTCGTGTTCAAGTGGTGTCTGATTATCTTTGTTGCCTATATGGTGGCAGGATTTATCTTCTACTTTATTAAGCAAATCAAGAGAAAGTCATCCTAAGACACAAGGGATTCATTTTTGAGTTTAAGAAGGAGTCTGTACACCAATGAGACTTCTTCTTTTCTTGCTTTTTTTGATAATTATCAAAAAATAGAAGATTAAGAGAAAATATAGAAAGAGATTTCATGAAACAATTTTTAGAACGGGCCAGTATTTTGGCTCTCTCCCTCGTTTTGATTACCTCCTTTTCGATTTCAAGTGCCCTACCAGCCATGTTTGACTATTATCAAGGCTATCCTAAGGAACAAATTGAGCTCTTGGCGAGCTTGCCTTCCTTTGGGATCATGATCATGTTGCTACTAAATGGTTTCTTAGAAAAAATATTCCCTGAGCGCTTACAGATTAGTTTGGGCTTGCTGATTTTATCACTGAGCGGGACGGCTCCCTTCTGGTATCAGGCCTATCCTTTTGTCTTTGGAACACGGATTCTCTTTGGTTTGGGAGTTGGGATGATCAATGCCAAGGCCATTTCCATTATCAGTGAACGTTATCAAGAGAAAACGCGCATTCAGATGTTAGGGCTACGCGGTTCTGCAGAGGTTGTTGGAGCTTCTCTCATTACCTTGGCAGTCGGCCAGTTGTTGCCCTTTGGTTGGACAGCTACCTTCCTAGCCTATAGTGCTGGATTTTTGGTTCTGACCCTTTATCTGCTCTTTGTCCCTTATGGAAAATCAAAGAAAGAAGTCAAGAAAAAAGCGAAGGATGCAAGTCGTTTAACTCGAGAAATGAAAGGCTTGATTTTTACCCTAGCTATTGAAGCGGCAGTGGTAGTTTGTACCAATACGGCTATTACTATTCGTATTCCAAGTTTGATGGTGGAAAGAGGACTTGGAGATGCCCAGTTATCTAGTTTTGTCCTTAGTGTCATGCAGTTGATCGGGATTGTGGCTGGTGTTAGTTTCTCTTTCTTGATTTCGATCTTTAAGGAAAAATTGCTCCTCTGGTCTGGTATTACCTTCGGCTTAGGGCAAATCGTGATTGCCCTGTCTCCGTCCTTGTGGGTGGTGGTGGCAGGAAGCATTCTGGCTGGCTTTGCCTACAGTGTAGCCTTGACGACGGTCTTTCAACTTGTCTCTGAAAGAATTCCAGCTAAACTCCTTAATCAAGCAACTTCATTTGCAGTTTTAGGCTGTAGTTTCGGAGCCTTTACGACCCCATTTGTTCTAGGTGCAATTGGCTTACTAACTCACAATGGAATGTTGGTCTTTGCCATTTTAGGCTCATGGTTGATTGTAACCTCTATCTTTGTCATGTACCTACTTCAAAAGAGAGCTTAGGATTGATTCCTAAGTTTTTCTTTTTTAAGTTTTGTCCCCAGATAGTTATGAATTTTCTAGCTTGTTATTGGATTAATTTCTTGATAAAATAGAAGTTATGACAAGATACAAAGCAACTATCTCCTATGACGGTTATGCCTTTGCTGGCTTTCAGCGCCAGCCTCATGCACGGAGCGTTCAGGAAGAAATTGAAAAAACCTTGACTAGATTGAATAAGGGGCAAGCCATTACCGTTCACGGTGCTGGTAGGACTGATAGTGGGGTTCATGCTTTGGGACAGGTCATCCATTTTGACCTGCCCTATCAAATGGATGAGGAAAAACTTCGCTTTGCTCTGGATACCCAGTCCCCTGAAGATATTGATGTGATTTCGATTGAGCTTGTGGCGGATGATTTTCATTGTCGTTATGCCAAGCACAGCAAGACCTATGAGTTTATCGTGGATAGAGGCCGTCCTAAAAATCCGATGCGCCGTCACTATGCTACTCACTTTCCTTATACGCTCGATGTGGAGAGGATGCAGGAGGCCGTCAAAAAGCTAGAAGGAACCCATGATTTCACAGGTTTTACAGCCTCTGGAACCAGTGTAGAAAACAAGGTTCGCACCATTACAGAAGCTAGTCTCAGGGTTGATGAGACAGGGCAGTTTTTGACCTTTACCTTTTCAGGAAATGGCTTCTTGTATAAACAGATTCGCAATATGGTGGGGACACTTCTCAAAATCGGAAATAATCGTATGCCAGTAGAGCAGATTGACTTGATTTTGGAGAAGAAGGACAGGCAGCTAGCTGGTCCAACGGCAGCACCGAATGGCTTGTATTTAAAGGAGATTCGTTATGAAGAATAATCGTATTTTAGCACTTTCTGGAAATGATATTTTTAGTGGTGGTGGTTTATCAGCAGATTTAGCTACCTATACCTTGAACGGCTTGCATGGTTTTGTAGCTGTGACTTGTTTGACAGCCTTGACAGAGAAGGGGTTTGAAGTCTTTCCAGCTGACGATGCCATTTTTCAACATGAATTAGAAAGCTTACGTGATGTGGAGTTTGGGGGAATTAAAATCGGTCTTCTACCAACTGTCAGTGTGGCTGAGAAGGCCTTGGACTTTATCAAACAACGTCCAGGAGTGCCTGTGGTATTGGATCCTGTCTTGGTCTGCAAGGAAACGCACGACGTAGCAGTTAGTGAACTCTGCCAAGAGTTGATTCGCTTTTTCCCTCATGTTAGTGTGATTACGCCTAATCTCCCAGAAGCAGAATTATTGGCTGGTCAAGAGATCAAAACCTTGGAAGACATGAAAACAGCAGCGCAGAAATTGCATGACTTAGGCGCGCCAGCAGTCATTATCAAGGGCGGCAATCGCCTTAGTCAGGACAAGGCTGTAGATGTCTTTTATGATGGCCAAACCTTTACAGTCCTAGAAAATCCTGTCATTGAAGGGCAAAATGCTGGTGCAGGTTGTACCTTTGCCTCTAGCATTGCCAGTCACTTGGTTAAAGGTGCTGAACTTTTACCAGCAGTAGAAAGTTCTAAGGCTTTCGTTTATCGTGCCATTGCACAAGCAGATCAGTATGGAGTAAGACAATATGAAGCAAACCAAAACAACTAAAATCGCCCTTGTATCCCTATTAACCGCCCTCTCTGTGGTTCTAGGTTATTTCTTAAAAATTCCAACACCGACAGGAATTCTAACTCTTTTAGATGCGGGTGTCTTCTTTACGGCCTTCTACTTTGGTAGTCGTGAAGGGGCTGTAGTCGGAGGACTAGCAGGTTTCTTGATTGACCTCTTATCAGGCTATCCTCAGTGGATGTTCTTTAGCTTGGTCAACCATGGCTTGCAGGGATTTTTCGCAGGATTTAAAGGAAAAAGTCAGTGGCTATGCCTTATCTTAGCAACGATTGCCATGGTAGGGGGTTACGCCTTGGGTTCTACATTGATGAATGGCTGGGCTGCAGCCCTACCAGAAATCCTACCAAATTTCATGCAAAATATGGTAGGGATGATTGTAGGATTTATTCTTAGTCAAAGTATCAAGAAGATTAAGTAAAGAGGCTGAGTCAAAAGTCTTTCAAATAAGAAAAACGCATAGTATCAGGTGTTGAAAAACCTTGATACTATGCGTTTTATTGTGGGAAGATTTTATACTCTTCGAAAATCTCTTCAAACCGCGTCAACGTCGCCTTGCCGTAGATATGGTTACTGACTTCATCAGTCTTATCTACAATCCCAAAACAGTGTTTTGAGCAATCTGCGGCTAGTTTCCTAGTTTGCTCTTTGATTTTCATTGAGTATTAGATGAATATTAATTAAAATAAAGCAAGTCTTTGCTGGTGCTTGTAAAGAGGTCAAAGCCATTCTTGGTAACAACACCGCAGTCTTCGATACGGACACCGACTTTACCAGGGATATAGATACCTGGTTCAACAGAGAAGCACATGCCTTCTTCGATGACCATGTCGTTTCCTTCCATGATAGATGGGAATTCGTGAACATCCATACCGATACCGTGACCGAGACGGTGGTTGAAGTACTCGCCGTAACCAGCTTTTTCGATGACCTCACGAGCAGCACGGTCCACTTCATGGGCAGTCACACCTGGCTTGATAAAGTCAAGAGCAGCTTGTTGGGCTTCAAGAGTCAAGTTGTAAATGTCTTTCTTGAATTGGTCTGGTTTGCCGACAGCGACCGTACGAGTCATATCTGAAGCATAGCCGTTGACTAGAACACCAAGGTCAAAGAGGAGAAGAGCATCATTTTCAACCTTATTTGCTGCTGGAATACCGTGTGGATTTGCAGCATTATCACCAGTCAAGACCATGGTATCAAAGCTCATTTCATAGCCTTCACGTTTCATAGCAAAGTCGATTTGGGCGATGATATCTGTCTCAGTCTTATCAAGAGAAATATTGTCAAAACCAACATTGACAGCCTTGTCCGCATAGAGACCTGCAACCATCATTTTTTGCACTTCGTCAGCTGATTTGATGAGGCGCATGCGTTGGATACGAGGAGTGAGGTTTTCAAACTCAGCAGTTTCAAAGACTGTTTTCAAGCCATGATATTTGGTCAAGATGAGATTGTCAAACTCAACAGCGACACGTTTGAAGTCAAGTTGTGGAAGAGCATGTTTCATTTTTTGCCATGGATTTTCAGAATCCACATAGCCCACAACTGGGAAGGAAACAGTGCTAGTTGCACGCTCAACCTCAAGGGCTGGGACAAAGAGGAGGGGTTCCTGATCCGCTAGGACAAAAAGGAACATTTGACGTTCATGGGGATCACTGTAAAAGCCAGTGAGGTAATTGATTGTGACGGGGTCAGATACGACAGCGACGTCTAGTTTTTCAGTTTCAAGATATGTTACGATTTGTTGTAATTTAGACATATGCTACCTTCTTTCTACCCCTCTATTTTGGCAAAAAAAGAGAGAAAATGCAAGGGAGAAGGGTAAAAGAAAAGACAAAAAGAACTCCGACAAGATAACGGGGTTCTTTGATATAGTTTCACTTGGTTTAAGAAAAGTCAGCCTTGCTTTTGACGTCGCTGTATTCTTCAGCGATTTCTTGGCTGAGAATGTCCTCATAAGCAGGGAGTTGAATGTCCTGACCATATTTCTTCTTGAGGGCAGTAGTGACTAGGCGATAAGCCAGATTGGCATTACGAGAGAGGATAGGCCCGTGGAAGTAAGAACCAAAGACATTCTTATAATGAACCCCTTCGCCGACCTTTTCTTCGTTATTTCCATTTCCATAGACAACCTGTCCCAGTGGTTTTTGGTCGTCAGAGAGGAAGGTACGGCCCTGATGATTTTCAAATCCATAGTAGGTTTCATTGAAATCTTCATTGTGAATCTTGATGTCACCGATAAAACGGTTATTGGTCTGGTTGAGGGTGTAGTGGCCCATGACACCTAGCCCTTCGATACGTCTCCCTGAAGCTTCAACATAATATTGACCCAATAGTTGGAAACCACCGCAGATAGCCAGAACCACACCGTCGTTTTGGATGTAGTTGTCAATGCTTTCTTTTTTAGCAGGTAGGTCGTCTGCAATGATACTCTGTTCAAAGTCTTGACCACCGCCAAAAAAGGCGATATCATAGTGGTTTTCATCAAAATCATCATGAAGTGAAACGATGTCAACCGTCACATGGGCTCCTAGTTTTTCAGCCACATACTTGAGCATGAGGATGTTTCCATTGTCCCCATAGGTGTTCATGAGGTTTCCGTAGAGGTGGGCAATGCTGAGCTGATAGGGGTAATTGCCATCTTTTGAGGAAAGTGAAGTATAAACCATTAGTTCATCTCCTTTCTAACAATCTGACGACTAGCCAGCAGTTCGCGGAATTCAAGCATAGCAGTATAGGTAGCTAGGATATAGGCATGCTTGCAGTCTTGGTTCTCAATAGTCTTAAGAACTTGTTCCAGATTGCTTGTTTCAGTGATTTTCTCAGCTGGATAGCCAGTCACTCGGAGACGACGTGCAATTTCAGAATGGCGAACACCGCCAGCGTTAATTTCTGGAATATCCATCTCAGTGATTTGTTCAAAATCAGCATCCCAGATCCAGCTGGTATCAATACCGTCTGCATAGTTGGCATTAAGGAGGACAGATAGACTAAATGGATAAGGTGCTAGTTTAATCATTTCGATAGCTTGGGTCGCACCGACTGGATTTTTAATTAAGACAAGGGTACATTCCTTGTCACCGATATGGAAGGTTTCTTGGCGTCCAAAGACTGCACGGCTCTTGTCAAATCCCTGCTTGATGAGTTGGGAATCTGCACCGAGGAAACGAGCAATAGCAACAGCAGCTAGGGCGTTGTAGATATTATAGAGACCACCGATTTGAATACCGTATTCTTGTCCGTCAATGACAAAGCGAGAGCGATTGTTGGTCAACTCAACCAATTCTGTCAAGCGATAGTCGAGATCAGGACGTTTACATCCGCAGCCTTCACAGATATAGGCACCCAAGTTTGCATAGGTATTGTGCTCATATTTGAGGATGCCTTGGCAGTCAGGACAGAGAATTCCTTCGGTATTATAGTGAGCCAGCTGGGCTGGACCTTTCTCCAAGTCAAAACCAAAATACTGTACAGGATTTGGAATAGCTGGCTTGTAGAAAAGTGGACTGTCTCCATTAAGGAGAACAGTAGCAGTAGGCACCTTACGAATAGCATCCAAAATCATCTTGTAAGTTGTGTAAATCTCACCATAGCGGTCCATCTGGTCACGGAAGATATTAGTGATGACAAAAAGGCTTGGCTGGATATAGTCACAGATACGAGATAGACTGGCCTCGTCGATTTCTAGGACGGCAATATTTTTCCCAGTTTTAGACGATTTGGCAGTCAAGAAGGTCGTTGCGATCCCTGTAATCATGTTGGCACCGCTTGGGTTAGTCAGAACCTGACCATAAACCTCTTTTAAAATGCCGACAGTCAGGGCAGTTGTCAGGGTTTTTCCATTGGTTCCAGTGACCACGACAATCTCGTAGTTTTTAGCTAGGTTTTGTAAAATATCTTTATCAAATTGAAGGGCAAGTTTTCCTGGGAGCGTACTTCCACGGCCAAGACGGCTCAAAACGAAGTGGGAGGAACGCCCAGCAAGAAGACCCAAAGTAGTTTTTAAGTTCATGTTTCTATTATATCATAAAAGAGGGAAAAGACAGATTTGAGATTTCGCAGAAGTAAAAACAGCCCACAGAGGGCTGTCAGTTAAGATGAGATTTCAACTTAAATCGCAAACAAGTCATTCAAGTTCTCAGCCAAGGTTGGGTGAGTGAAGATTTGTTTTGTGAAGTAAGTGTAAGGAATCTTGTTGTCCATAGCAACAGTGATGATGTTGATGATTTCTTGAGAACCTTCTGAGAAGATGCTTGCTCCAAGAATTTCTTTTGTTTCAGTATTCACAACAGCTTTGAAAGCTCCGCGAAGGTCTCCATTTACGTGACCACGAGGCATTGCTGCAACAGGGATTTCCTTGACAGCGTATGGAAGTTTCAAATCAGCTGCTTGGCTTTCAGTCAAACCAACTTGTGAAAGTGCAGGTGTGATAAACATGGTATTTGGTACATTGAGACGGTCTTCAAGTGTGTAGCTGCCATCTCCAGCAAGGTAGCTGTAAACAACACGGAAGTCATCAAGTGAAATGTAAGTAAATTGAAGGCCACCGTTGACATCTCCAACTGCAAAGACACCAGGAACGTTTGTTTGACAATGTTTGTCTACTTTAATAGCGCCACGTTCAGTAAGTTCAATATCTGTATTTTCAAGTTGAAGTGGTTCTACGTTTGGTTTACGTCCAGTTGCGTAGAGAAGAGCATCGAAACGGTAAGTTTCGTTTTCAGTTACGACAAGGACTTGGTCGCCGTCGTTTTTGATTTCAGTAGTACGGATGTTTTGAAGCAATTCAATACCGTCTTCTTCCATGTATTGTTTAGCAAGAGCTGCGATGGAAGGTTCTGCACGAGGTAGGAAAGTATCCAAAGCATCTAGGACTGTAACCTTGCTTCCAAGTTTGTTGTAAAGACCAGCAAATTCAAGACCGATGTTTCCGCCACCAAGGACTCCAAGTTTTTCAGGCAATTTGTCCAAGTTTTGGATACCTGTTGAGTCAAAGACGTTCTTGCTTGTAGCAAGTCCTGGAATTGGCAAGACGTTTGAAACAGCACCAGTGTTGATGACGATTGTTTCAGCAGTCAGTTCTTTCTTTTCATCACCAGCTTGGATTTCGATGACTTTATTTGAAAGGAAGTGAGCTTCCGCATCAAAGATATCGACGCCTGTACCAGCAACAGTCGCATAGTTTTTACCGTTGAGGCGACCAGTGATCGTGTTTTTGGTAGCAATGACTTCTTCAAAAGGCAAGTCTTTCTCAGCAGCAACTAGCAAAGTTTTAGTTGGGATACAACCGATGTTGATACAAGTTCCACCGTACATAGCTTTGCTACGTTCAACGAGGGCAACTTTTTTGCCAGCTGAAGCCAATTTACCAGCTAGTGTTTTACCAGCTTTACCAAATCCGATAACGATTAAATCATAAGTTAACATTTAGAGTTCCTCCTATTCGAATTTCATTCTAGCACAAGAAAAAAACTTTTGCACAATTCTGCTACGCTTTAAAAAAGTTTATGAAATAGTGGAAAGTTTAACTTTATTTTCTCAGAAAAATCGTTTACATGACTTTATCGACGGATTAGGCTATCTTTTGCTTCTCTCTTGTGTTATACTAGATAGGTTGCAAAGAAAACAGTACTTTTCTTTTGTGGAAAAGAAGCAACACGATTTTGTATCCAGTATATGAAAATACGTCATAAAAAGAAAAGTATAAACTAAGCCCTATAGGGTGGCTTCGCACCACCTTTAGAAAGAAGAATAACGTGAAATTTAATGAATTAAACTTGTCTGCTGATTTGCTAGCAGAGATTGAAAAAGCTGGTTTTGTAGAAGCCAGTCCGATCCAAGAACAAACTATTCCCTTGGCCCTTGAAGGCAAGGACGTTATCGGTCAAGCTCAGACTGGTACAGGAAAAACTGCAGCCTTTGGCTTGCCTACCCTTGAAAAAATCCGTACAGAAGAAGCGACCATCCAAGCCTTGGTCATCGCTCCAACTCGTGAACTAGCTGTCCAAAGTCAAGAGGAACTCTTCCGCTTTGGTCGTAGTAAGGGAGTCAAAGTTCGCTCAGTATATGGCGGATCAAGCATTGAAAAACAAATTAAGGCTCTTAAATCTGGTGCACATATCGTGGTGGGAACTCCAGGTCGCCTCTTGGACTTGATTAAACGCAAGGCCTTGAAATTACAAGACATTGAAACTCTTATCCTTGACGAAGCGGATGAAATGCTCAACATGGGCTTCCTTGAAGATATCGAAGCTATCATTTCTCGTGTCCCTGAAAACCGTCAAACTTTGCTTTTCTCAGCAACTATGCCAGATGCCATCAAACGTATCGGTGTTCAGTTTATGAAAGAACCTGAGCATGTGAAGATTGCTGCTAAGGAATTGACAACAGAATTGGTTGATCAATACTATATTCGTGTTAAAGAACAAGAAAAATTTGATACCATGACTCGTCTTATGGATGTGGAACAGCCTGAGCTTGCTATCGTATTTGGTCGTACAAAACGCCGTGTAGATGAATTGACTCGTGGTTTGAAAATCCGTGGCTTCCGTGCAGAAGGAATTCATGGAGACCTAGACCAAAACAAACGTCTTCGTGTCCTTCGTGACTTTAAAAATGGCAATCTTGATGTTTTGGTTGCGACAGACGTTGCAGCGCGTGGCTTGGATATTTCAGGTGTGACCCATGTCTATAACTACGATATTCCACAAGATCCTGAAAGTTATGTTCACCGTATCGGTCGTACAGGTCGTGCTGGTAAGTCAGGTCAGTCTATTACTTTCGTATCACCAAATGAAATGGGCTACCTCCAAATCATTGAAAACTTGACTAAGAAACGCATGAAAGGTCTTAAACCTGCAAGTGCAGAAGAAGCCTTCCAAGCTAAAAAACAAGTAGCTCTCAAGAAAATCGAACGTGATTTTGCAGACGAAACAATCCGTGGCAACTTTGAGAAATTTGGCAAGGATGCTCGTAAGCTGGCTGCTGAATTTACTCCAGAAGAATTGGCCATGTATATCTTGAGTCTGACTGTTCAAGATCCAGATAGCCTTCCAGAAGTGGAGATTGCGCGTGAAAAACCATTGCCATTTAAACCATCAGGTAATGGTTTCGGTGGTAAAGGTAAGGGAAGTCGTCGTGGAGATGACCGTCGTGATCGCGATCGCCGTGGCAATGGTCGCCGTGATGATTTCAAAAAAGGCAGTCGTGGAAATGATCGTTATGATAAGGAAAAACGTTACCGTAAGGATAATAAAAAACCACGCACTACTTCAAGCGAAAAGAAAACAGGCTTTGTTATTCGTAACAAGGGCGATAAATAAGAAAAAGCGGTTCAAAATGAATCGCTTTTTTATATAAGGAGACCGAATGGAAAAAGAAAGATAAATAAAATAGATATATTATCTTCTTGTAATATTATAATACACAAAAATAGGGAGCTTGTCAATAGAAAAGAAGCAATTTAATTAAAAATATTCTTGTTTTTTCAAATTGCAATTAAATAAGCAATTTTCAGATAATAATTGAAAATTCAAGCTGTTTATGTTATAATGATAGCGATTAAACTCGAGGTGAAAAATGGCACATTTATTAGAAAAAACTAGAAAAATTACTTCTATCCTGAAGCGCTCGGAGGAGCAGTTGCAGGAAGAACTTCCCTACAATGCGATTACCCGTCAATTGGCAGATATTATTGACTGTAATGCTTGTATTGTAAACAGCAAGGGACGTCTCCTTGGCTATTTTATGCGTTATAAAACCAATACAGATCGCGTGGAGCAATTCTTCCAAACTAAGATTTTCCCGGATGACTATGTACAGGGCGCGAACATGATTTACGATACAGAAGCCAATCTGACAGTTGATCATGATTTGAGTATTTTCCCTGTGGAAAGTCGTGCCGACTTTCCAGATGGTTTGACAACGATTGCACCGATTCATGTGTCAGGGATTCGTTTAGGTTCTTTGATTATTTGGCGCAATGATAAGAAATTCGAAGATGAGGACTTGATCCTTGTTGAGATTGCCAGTACCGTTGTTGGGATTCAGCTTCTCAACTTCCAACGTGAAGAGGATGAGAAAAATATCCGCCGCCGTACTGCTGTTACCATGGCGGTCAATACCCTTTCTTATTCAGAACTCCGTGCTGTATCAGCAATTTTAGGAGAGTTAAATGGAAACGAAGGTCAGTTGACTGCGTCAGTGATTGCAGACCGTATTGGGATTACCCGTTCTGTGATTGTCAATGCCCTTCGTAAACTTGAGTCTGCGGGAATTATTGAAAGTCGCTCACTTGGAATGAAGGGAACCTATCTTAAGGTCTTGATTTCAGATATTTTTGAAGAAGTGAAGAAAAGAGATTACTAATGGCTAAAGCTTTAATTTCGATTGATTATACAGAAGATTTTGTTGCAGATAGTGGAAAATTGACAGCAGGCGTTCCAGCTCAGGCGATTTCGGATGCCATCAGCAAGGTAACTCGATTAGCTTTTGAACGCGGAGATTACATCTTCTTTACAATAGATGCTCATGAAGAAAACGATTGTTTCCATCCAGAAAGCAAGCTATTTCCTCCTCACAATTTGATTGGGACTAGTGGACGCAATTTATACGGAGATTTGGGAACCTTTTATCAAGAGCATGGTTCAGACAGTCGTGTCTTTTGGATGGATAAACGCCATTACTCAGCTTTTTCAGGGACTGACCTGGATATCCGTTTGAGAGAGCGTCGCATTTCTACAGTTATTTTAACAGGAGTTTTGACGGATATCTGTGTCCTGCATACAGCTATAGATGCCTATAATCTAGGATATGACATCGAGATTGTTAAACCAGCTGTTGCTTCCATCTGGCCTGAAAATCATCAATTTGCCCTAGGCCATTTCAAAAATACACTTGGGGCTAAGTTAGTAGATGAAAATCTAGATGAAATTTCAGACTAACTTGGTTGGTGAAAATGAAAAAAATCTGAAAAAAGTGTTGACAAGCATCCTAAAAGTTGATATACTAGTAAAGTAATCGACGCGGGGATGGCGGAATTGGCAGACGCGCAGGACTAAGGATCCTGTGACCGCTTTAGGTCGTGAGGGTTCAAGTCCCTCTCTCCGCATAGGATAAGAGTTAGCTTAGGCTAGCTCTTTTGTTTTATAAGGTTTATAATATCTATGGTGGGCGTCCATTGCTTTCAGATAAATAGTATAGTTTGAAATTTCTCCTAATTCTCTCTACTCTTTCTACTTTTTCCGAATAAATAGATAGAACCATCGAATCTAGTCAATCTAGATTTAAAACTATGGTATAATGAAAGGAGAAGAAATATGACTGTACGTCATCCGGGCATTAGCCCGACCAATGATTTGGTTGCTAAAAAAATCTTTAGCAATCCAGAAATCACTTGTCAATTTATCCGCGATATGTTGGATTTACCAGCAAAAAATGTGACTATTTTGGAGGGAAGTAATATTCATGTCTTACCTTCCCTGCCTTACTCGGCACAGGATTTCTATACCAGTATAGACGTCTTGGCGGAGTTGGATAATGGAACGCAAGTAATTATTGAAATCCAAGTTCATCATCAGAATTTTTTTATCAATCGTTTGTGGGCTTATCTATGTAGTCAGGTCAATCAAAACCTAGAAAAAATTCGCCAGCGAGAAGGTGATACCCATCAGAGTTACAAGCATATCGCACCAGTATACGCAATCGCTATTGTGGACAGTAATTATTTCCAAGACGATCTAGCTTTTCACAGTTTTAGCATGCGTGAGGACACGACAGGTGAGGTTTTAACCATCACAAACAATGGACAGGAACATCATCTAGTCAAGATGGCGTTCTTGGAACTAAAAAAATACAGAGAAACCAGCAAAGACGAGGTTCGCAAGCCGTGGTTGGAGTTTTTCGGGAATAAGCCCTTTACTCAAGAACCCGAGCGAGCCATCAGCCAGGCAGATCAACTGCTAGACTACAAGAGCTGGTCCGAGGAGGACAGGAAAATGTTTAGTGAACAGCGCAGGCGTGAAGAACAAGCCTTGTTAGCGCAGGACTATGCCTTGGAACAAGCTGAAGAAAGAGGATTAGAACGTGGCCTTGAACGTGGTCGTGCAGAGGGTCGTGAGCAAGGACGAGAAGAAGGCATTGAAGAGGGATTAAAAGTAGGTTTAGTAAATCTAGTACGTCAAGGTCTTCTAACACCTGAGGTTGCGAGTGAACAATTGGGAATGACTGTCTCTGAGTTTGAAGAACTATTGAAAGAGCATCGCAAATAAGAACTTAAAAAATACAGAGAAACCAGCAAAGACGAGGTTCGTAAGCCATGGTTGGAGTTTTTTGGGAACAAGCCCTTTACCCAGCAACCAGAACGAGCCATCAGCCAGGCAGACCAACTGCTAGACTACAAGAGCTGGTCCGAGGAGGACAGGAAAATGTTTAGTCAACTACGTATGCGTGAAGAACAAGCCTTGTTAGCACAAGACTATGCCTTGGAACAAGCTGAAGAAAGAGGATTAGAACGAGGCCTTGAACGTGGGCGAGCAGAGGGTATCGAAGAGGGATTAAAAGTAGGTTTAGTAAATCTAGTACGTCAAGGTCTTTTGACTTCTGAAGTTGCTAGTCAGCAATTAGGTATGACTGTCGCAGAGTTTGAAGAACTATTGAAAGAGCATCGCAAATAAGAACTAAAAAATACAGAGAAACCAGCAAAGACGAGGTTCGCAAGCCATGGTTGGAGTTTTTTGGGAGAAGCTCTTTACCCAATAATAAGCTTTCATCAATCCGCTGTCTATAAAATGTAAGGATAGGCAGTCTACCATTTAAAATAAAATAATGACAGATTTTTCCGAAGCAAAAGGTAAGATCTGTTTTTTATTTATATTAAATTTTTATAACATATGGTCTAAAACAGCAGTATAATAAACCTTGCATATATATATATATATATATATCGGAAACACCTTGAAATATAACGATTACAGCGTTTACATCTTTGGTTGATGTTTATGTAAATGCTTGATTTTTTATTTTAAAAGTATTAATATAACATTGAGTCATTTTGTCTCTAAGATTTTAAACTTATTCTACTGAAACAATAGAAAGGACATATTTATGTTTGGTAAAAAGTCTAATGATAATGGTGAAAAATTATACCGTTATTCTATTCGGAAATACCATTTTGGTGCTGCAAGTGTTGCCGTAGCAGCATTAATGTTTTTCGCTAATGGTGCGGTTAAGGCAGATACTTTACCTGTATCACCTGTTACGGCCAATACTGAAAAGGTAAATGCTGGTGTTACGGGACTGACAGAGGGAGTTCCTCCTAAAGAGAATCTTATAGAGAAATCAAAAGAAGTAGAGAGTGACAAAACACCTGCTGCTCAGAAGCAAGTGGATAAGTCTCCTCTTGTTCAGGCTATTAGTGAACTTCAAGCTGCAATTGCAAAAGTAGATGAGGAAAGTTTATTAAGTCTATCTAATCAACTTTCTCAATTAACCGACGAAAATAAGCGTTTACTTGATGGAGAAAACATTTCTAAGGAAACGCTTACAAATCAAGTGAATCGAGTTCAATCTCTTACAGAGCAAGTGCGTCAACTTAAGTCTAAGACTGAGGATAAAACCTCTAACAAGGAAGATAGAGCTGATTCTAAAGCGCAAAATACAAAAGAGCTTAAAGTATCTGATAAAGCTGTGAATCCTACTAATCAGGCAGAAGAAATCAAAGCTGTTCAAAAAGATGAAAATAAAGGGGAAGACACTGCTAATAAAAACAAACTAGAAGCGCTTTCTAAAAATTTAATCACTTACTTAGATACTGCTAAAAAAATTGAACGCCCTGAGACCAAGAAACTCTTGGAGGGGGTAGAAGAAATTGTCCGCTCTGTCGAAAATGGCTTAGCAAATCCGAAATTAACTACTTCAGAAATAGAAGAGTTAATGAAGCAAGGTAAGCAAGCAGAGAAAAAACTTGTCTTAGCAGTAACTCGTGAAAACTCAGGTAAGCGTGATACTCGAAATGGAAATAAGATGCTTCCAGAATCTTATTTTAGAGCACCTAATACTAGAGAAGGGGCTAATACGGAGTTTGGGAATGCATACACAGCATGGATGATTACAAACGATGACGTTAGAAGATTCCAATCAGCAGGTATTAATGATCCAAACTATCATGGATATAATTATCCAGTAGGGACATTCTTGTATAACTCGAATAATGCTGAAAATAGCCCGATTAACAATAATAATATGCAAGGGCCTCAAAGGATTGCATGGACTAGAAATAGGGTTTATGTACAGGTAAATCGTGTATCAGGGAACGAACAAACAGGTTATGAGTTTAACTGGAAGATTCAATTCAATGCTGGTCGTGAACCTCACCAAAAACCATTCTACTACTTTACATTACCGGATGGGCATGACTTTAGTAGCTCTGTTGTATTAAAAGAAAATGAATCTCAAATTGCAACAGGAACTATTGATGATGTGTTACAAAAATCTCAAGGTCTTCTGAATGGTAAAATGGGTACAACTGAAGGCGTTAATGGTGGAGAATATTACAAAGGTACAGGTCTTATTAATGGTCGTCCATATATTCAAGCACCTATTAGAACATTAGAAGATTTTGTTAAGAATTCTACCAACTACTACTTTAATAGAAGTGGTGTAAATGGAGATATTATTCAAAAATCGGATTTCCTATTTGAAAATATTAGAAACTCAACTAAAAACATTATCGCAATTCAGCCTCAAGGAAGAAATCCAGGAGGATTTAACCATTCTTATTCATTCGAATTTACAACACATTCTAATAGTGGAGATGCTCCTTATTATGTTGCAGGTGTGAAGACATATGAAACTACTTTGGGATTAACTCAACACAGAAGTTACTCTCAATGGGGAACATTGAAAGATGCCTATACTATTAAAACAGATTCATTTACGAACGGGGACTTTAAAAAGAAAACTTTCTTAAAAGGAACTCAATTAGGAGCTTTTGAAAATTCTTCATACAGTTTTAATAGTGATGCTGTAAGTACTGTAATGGGAGATAGATTTATTGATGCAGGATTAGTATTAAGAAATAATACTACTGGTCAAGATGAAAGACCTCGAAAAGGAGGATTATTACTAAAAATAACTCCTACAGCAACCATTGATGGTTCTAAGTATTCTCATATTCATAACTTCTATAATTATAATAATCCTAATGACGCTTTAACGAACTCTAAAGATAGAACAAAAGGTGGACATTTAGCGTACTTAGAAGGAACATATAATGGTTCAACGATTAAAATTCCATTCTCATTTAATATTGTAACTCAGTCAGATATTTTTGAGCCTATAAAAAATGAAGCAAAAGAGAATCAAGCTCGAAAAACAACTGATAACTTAGGAAATGCCACAGACTTTATTTCTGGATATAATAATATTTCAAGTAGAATTCCTGATTTGTTTACAAATTGGAATGAAGGGAATTCAGATACATTTAGAAATATATTTAAAGGGAATTCAGATAGATTCCCTGGTTCTTCAAATGATATTAAAAGCCGTGCCATTAAAAATGTAGAGTGGGCAGATGGAAATAGCAATCTAACAGGTGAAAAAATTGTCCCTGTAAAAGTACGTTATACTCCACAAGGAGCAGCTGCTTATGAGGAAACAAAATATGTAACTCTACCTCGTGAGTTAAATAACTTATCAATTGGACAAGTTTTAACTGAAGCTCAAAAACAAAAAATTATCGAATTAGCGAAAAGTACATTTGATGTTGATTCAGCAAGTTTTGATGGAAATACTGCTAAAGTAGGGGTTAAGAAACAAGTTAAAATTACCTACATGGATAATGAGAAGAATGCATTAACAGGAAATAAAGATGATTCCGTTCGTTATGTAGATTTTCATTTTACAAACTTAACAGTTCCAGACTCTAATAAGCCTGTTGTTACAATGAATGGTAGAACATTGACTACAAACGCAGAGGAAAACCAATTTATTATTTATCGTGGAGCTGCATTTAATCCAACATTCAAAGTAACAGATGAGAGTAGAATTGGTAGCTTGATGGTAAGAAACTTACCAAAAGGGGTTTATTTTAATAAAGTTGATAATGTTGATAAAGAACGTTTAGGAACGTCTACAACTTTAAATCATACAATTTCTGGTGATGATAGTAATAAAGTTGCAGATGATGCTACATTAGGGGAACAAATTGCATCAGTTGAAGCCTCTGACCAATATGGTAATAGAGAAACATATAAATTTAAATATCGTATTGTAGATATTCAAGCAAAAAATAGTACGACAGAAAATCGTGCGGTTGGAAGTACATTAGGAGACCCTCATGATCACTTCAAAGTAGCAGAAAGTGATACTGTAGCAAATGATAAGTACTATCCAACGAATATGCAGTTTAAATGGAAAGAGATCGATCTTAGAAATGCTAGAATTACTGATGTTGCTAATGAAACGAAATTAAATGAATTAGGAACTATTACTAAGTATACTGCTACAGCTGTATTCCCTGGTGTGAAGAATACGAAAGAAATAGATGGTGTAAATTATACAATCTATTCACCTGCTCAAAAAGTAGTAGCAATGACGTTTAATGTGACGGATTCTGTCGCTCCTACTGTTAAAATGACAAATCCAACCAATAATACAGAGTCTGTGTTAGGAAGTAATGAAAATAATCTTCCAGTAGTTGAAGTCTTCAGAGGGGCAACTTTAAATATTCCATTAAAAATGTTTGATAATAATACAAATGGAAAAATTAATATTAAGCACATTAGTGGATTGCCTACTGGAGTTAACTTGAATAATGGAAATACTCTTTCACAAAATAGTGGTTCAGAAACAAATCCTGCAACTGCTACTATTACGGGTAGAGTGGATCCAAATGCTGCATTAGGGACAAATACTGTTACCTTAAAAGTTTCAGACGATGCAACAGGAAGTGAAAACAAAGGAAATCAAGCTATACTAAAATTCAAAGTTAAAACGTATGATTTAGCTTTTGAAGATAGAGGTATACGAGTTGATGATAACACTCGTTCAGATGTTTTAAGACTTAACGAAACCAGTGTGGATCCAAATCACTATTTAACAACAACAGATGGAACGAATAGAGGAGATGGAAACTTTGGTTCAGATATGAAATTCCGCTATCTAAAAGGAAATACTGAAATTAGAGAGTATGTTTCTTTTGATAAGATTGGAAAACATTCTGTTAAGGCA
Source organism: uncultured Streptococcus sp. (assembly GCF_963516515.1). Classification (GTDB taxonomy): domain Bacteria; phylum Bacillota; class Bacilli; order Lactobacillales; family Streptococcaceae; genus Streptococcus. The sequence goes on from NZ_CAUQCJ010000019.1 coordinate 28,861, forward strand.
AGAGCATATTTCCCAAATAGTAAAACTTCTACAAAAGGATTACCAACAAATCCATCAGGACTAACAGGGGATACTGCTTCTGTTAACGGAAGAGGATTTTTAGAAAAAACAGTTGAGTTTAATGTGAAGCCAAACACACCAACAATATCTCAACCTCAATTCTATGGTACAGCAAGTTCAAAACCAACTGTAACGGTAGAAAACCTTCCAACAAATGCTCAATTGCAAAATGGAGCAACTGTAACGGTTGAACTATATCAAGGAACTACTAAAGTCGCTAGTAAGACTGTAACAGATAGAAATGGTACGACAACTTTATCAGCAGAGAACTTTACAGCTAACTTAACAGAAGGACAACAAGTTCATGCAGTCGTAAAAGTTAGTGGAGGACAAGGTGCTACAGCTTATTCTGTAAATTCTGATAATAGTGAAAATAGAAATGTTACAGGAAGAAGTAGACTTTCAAACTTAGCATCTAATAAATTAGTCGTTCAAGTTCAAGATTTGACGAATAATCGTAGAGGAACTCTTTCTGAGGCTGAAAAAAATACGATTAAGCAAGCAATTTTTGAAGCAAATAAAAATGGAGTATTAAGAGGAAAACAAGTTTCTGATATTACTATTTCGGATACTGGATTAATTACCGCATTAGACAAAGATAATAAGATTGCAGAATTACAAATTGATCCGAGAAATAATGTCGTTACTCGATTTGCGCATATTCGTGATGATTATAATATTACGTTTACGAATAATGGAAAACCTGCAAACCGTTCAACAGATCCAGGGTTTGAATGGAGTCAGGATAGAAAATCGTTAATTTATAAATTTGATGCAACGAGTGGTGTTGCTCTACAAACAAATGAAGTTTTAAAAACTATTACCGCTACTCCAAAAAATAGTCAAGGACAACCATCCTTAACGACTGTTACAGGGAATGATAAAACATTAGGAGAAGCCAATTCTAATGGTTTCAGTAGAAATACGTCTACTGGATACTTTAGTAAAAATGGAGTAGGAGTTAACGTATTAGATTTAGTAAATCCAACATCATATGGTGGTGGAGGAAACGTTGATAATACTACGAATAAGCTTGTTGAGAATAATCGTACAGATATCAACAATAGAAATATTGTTGGTACTACTCTAGGAAACGATAATATTTCAGCTGCAAATAGTGCAAATGCAATTCCTTTAACTAATGTTGTTAAAGGGCAGAATGGTAATTCATTAGTTGTAAGAAAACAATTATATCTAATGCCGAAATATACAAATAACGAATTACTAGCAGATCGTGGAACTACAAATGCTAATAATACAAATGTGATTAATGTTTACTTTGTACCTGTTGATCCAACAGCTCCTCGGGTTGAACGTTCAACTTCAAATACTTTAGCGACTACAAGTGCCCAAGCAAACCGTCTAGCAGATAATACTTCTTTTGCTAGCTTAGCCAAATTGACAGATAACTACGATAAGGATGATGTAACAAATCCTTCAAGTAATACTGTTCGTAATAAATTAAATATGTGGGTTAAGAAAGGTAACACTAAAGTACAGATTGTCGAAAATGGTGTTGAAAAAACAGCTGTTATTAATAGCTTGAAAAAAGAAATAGACCCAGCCACATATGAAGTAATTGCTAAAACATCAGATGCTTCTGGTAATCAGAGTCATGCAGATTCAGCAGAGGGAGCAAGTCTAGGTTATTTCAAAGTTGGTTATAATCTAGTAGCTCGTGATATTATCAATGTTAAACGTGGAGAAACGATAACAGCAGACGAGTTGAAGAGATTTATTCAAGTCCAAGAAGGAAATGCAAAAGTTGATTTACCTCAGGGAGCAACTGTAACAGCAGCACTTGAAACAAATACGATTACTCGTGGAAGTGAAGAAACAAAAACTGTAGAAGCAACTGTTAATTTCGGAGAAAATAGAACGAAAAAAGTTCGTTTAACGTATAAAGTTCTTAATACATTCCCAATTGCTAATACTATTTATGATTTTAAAAATGTGCAGCGAAATAATGGACATCCAGATTATTATAGTAATACCGGAAATAATATTCCTGGAGGAATGAATTGGCTTTATAAACGTAGTGGAGGAGCAGAGCAAAGCGGAACGAGCTTTGCTGGAACTCTTGCATCAGATCCAGTAGGAACAACTAATTATACATTCATTGGTAGATATAATTATGGTCGATTTACAAACCCTACTACAACTACAGGTAATTTAGAGCATACAGAGACATTAGTGCATAAAGTATTTGATATTGCAGATAGTAAAAACGTTTCTGTTAGCCAAGGTACTACATTAAATGCTGAACAGGCAAAAGCTGCTGTGAAGAATGCTACTGGTTCTGATACTTTACCTAATGGAACAACTTATGAATGGGTAGGAAATAAGGTAGCTAGTACATCAGGTAAACAAACATTCCAAGTGAAGGTTACATTACCACCATCACAAACAGGGGATAATTTACCAGCTGCAACTCAAGCGACACCAAGTAAGACAATCAATGTAACGGTGAGCGTAACGCCACCAAAACCAACATTTGATAGTAATAAAGTGACTTCGACTTCACGTACTATTACAGGTACATTAGGTGGATTAAATGCGAATAGCAGTAATACGGTAGTGTCTGTTGCATTGAATGATGGAACTAACCGAGTGTTGACAAGTGAAAATAATGGTGGAGTAAGAATCAACGGTAATACATGGACAGCAACACTTCCAGATGATGTGAAACTTCGTACATCGGTTGCAAAAAATGGTGAAACAACTCAGCCAAGAGGATTAACTGTCACAACAAAAATTAAAGGTTCTACTACTGCAGATGATATCAGTGTAACTAGTGATGTTAAAGCTGTTGAAATGGGTGATTACTCAGTAAATGCAACCATTGCAGGTAGCAAACATATTGATGTCAAAGTACCACATGATGCGAAACGTATGGAATTACGATTCCACAACAGTACAGAATCAAGTAATACACCAAAAAGTATCGTTCTTGTGCGTGGAGCAGATGGTACATGGCATACAGAAGCAACAAGAGCAAATAATACAGCAGTTGCTAATGCGAATGGATATGTTGGAAGAATTAGTTCAACTGTGAGCGCTACTAATCCAGCAGAAAATAATATTCGTATTGAACTAAATGAACAAAGTGGATCGACAAAACTTCACATTAAAGAAGAATCTGCTAATGGAGATAACACTGAATCATATGGCAGTGGATTAGGACTTCGTGTATATAATCAACCAGAAGCAGGTCAAGAGCCAAGTGCGACAGGCAAGTGGAAAGTTGCTAATGTTACGAATAATAAGCCTACATTATCTTATAAAGGGCCAGAAGCAAGTAGCGAAACAGCACGTAAAGTCTTCCCATCAGGAACAAGTATCACTAAAGCTATGCTAGAAAATCTAGTAACTGTTGGAGATACAGAAGATAAAGCTACAAATGAAACTGACAAACCGTACGGCACACCTACAGTAAACATTGTTTCTGGATTAAAAGAAACACCAGGAAAAGCAACTCCAGCTGGACGTTATACAGTAGTTCTTAAGGCGGTTGACAGTCAAGGTAAAGAAAGTGACCCGTTGACCGTGTATGTGGGAGTGGTGTCTACGGATGTTAAATACCAACCAAAAGTAGGCGGGGAAACGAAAGGCACACCAATTACGATTGATGTTCCATCAGGAGCGCATCACCAAGGTGAAACCATCCCATACACACCAAAAGAAATCACAGTTGGAGATAAAGTGTATGTGCCAGCTGAAGACGGTAACAAGACTGTTACATTGACAGACAAACCACAAACTGTAGAAGTAGCCTATAAAGAAAAAGATGCTTCAACAGAAGTGAAATACCAACCAAAAGTAGGCGGGGAAACGAAAGGCACACCAATTACGATTGATG
>NZ_CAUQCJ010000020.1:0-30258 GCF_963516515.1 uncultured Streptococcus sp.
GGTGTTACTGGCGTTTTACCTCTCAAATGATCTTGTGCTGCCTTGATTTGTTCTGCTGTCAAGTCCTTCTTGAAGAAGTAATGGTTATGGTCACCGTGGGTCATGACAAAGCCTGCCGCATCTTCACTGATAATTCGATTGGCATCAAAACCATGACCATGTGCATCTTCATCATGATCATCATCGTCATCATGTGCTGGACTTGGTGTTACTGGCGTTTTACCTCTCAAATGATCTTGTGCTGCCTTGATTTGTTCTGGTGTCAAATCCTTCTTGAAGAAGTAATGATTGTGGTCACCATGAGTCATGACAAAACCTTCTGAATCTTCACTTATAATTCGATTGGCATCAAAACCATGACCATCTTCTTCCTCATGGTGGATATGTGGTGACGGATTACTTAATACAGAACTAGAAGAACTTCCTACCTCTTCCGTGTTAGAGTGTGATGGGGGATTGTTAAGAGATGACTTAGGAATATAATGATAGTGGTCCCCATGTCTTACTATATAAGCATCACCGGTATCTCTGACAATGTCATTAGGGTTAAAGACATAACCATCATCTGCTGCAGTAACACCATTATTCGGTGTCACTGATAAAGGTTGACTGAGAGCTGTAGTATTCCCTGATAAATATGCTTTTGCGGTTGCTAATTCACCTGCCGACAAGTCACTCTTAGGAATGAAATGATAGTGACCTCCATGTGGTACTATATAACCATCACCTGTATCTTTAATGATATCTGAAGCGTTAAAGACATAACCATCATCAGTAGTATAACGTCCCTGTAACTTAGCTACAGATACTTCTGCGCTAGGTCCTTTCTCGTCTTTACCATGTTCTTGTTTTTGGCGATTGATTTCATCTTTTGTTCGAACATTATCAGCATGAGAAGCATCTTTTAGGTAGACATAATATTTTCCATCTACCTTGATGATATAACCACCCTTGACTTCATTGACAATATCTCCATCCTTAAGTTGGTAGTTTGGATCCTTCATCAAGAGTTCTTCACTAAAGAGGGCATCATAAGGAACTTTCCCGTTATAGTAATGATAGTGATCACCGTGTGACGTCACATAGCCCTGATCTGTAATTTTGATTACAATTTGTTCTGCTTGAATTCCTTCTTTTTGACTAACCTGATTTGGCGTCAAGTTTTCAGTTTTCTGACTGGACTGGCTTCCATCCACATAAGAGACCCGATTATTGTCCTTATTTTCTTGTGAGCGATGCTGGTTCAGTGCATAGGCACAAAGACTCAAGGATACGATAACAGCTGATCCAGCTGCTATATACTTTTTATTAAATTTCATAAACTCCTCATTTCAATAAATGATGAAGCTATTTCTTAGCTTCTTTTTCTCGGTTAAAGAGCTTTTTCTAAACTGGTTGTTTAACCAATTAATTAACCAGTAAATATTCTACCTCTTTTTAACTTGTATGTCAAGAGATTTTATATATTAATAATAAAACAAAGCTCTCCCAAAATATTGAGAGAACTTCATTTTTGATTCAGACTTTTTCTAATGCTATTCTTTACGCTGTAAAATCAGATAAATTCTTTTTTATCACTTCTCCACCTGACAATCTTAATTCAATTGTTCCATCCATATTAAACAAGACGCTATCTAATCCTAATCCATAACTAGCAGCAAATTTTGCAATTTTTTCTTGTACTGGATCTACTGCAGGTGCTTCTTCTAATCCTGGTTCTAAAATAGGGGCAGCTCCTACATTTCCTGTAGAATTCAACATACCATTATCTGTTGAATTTTCAGGTTTTTCATTTGATTTTGGTACTTCTGGTAAAACGGTTTCTGATTTATTTGCCCTTGGTTGTGTTTTAGCTTTTTCAGGAGATGGTGCTACGTTTTCAGACACTTTATTTTCAGCATTTCCATTGGATTCTTCTCCTGTAAAATCAGCCATATTCTTTTTAATGACTTCTCCACTTGGTAAATGTAATTCAATTGTTCCGTCCATATTAAACAAGACATTTTCTAACTTCATTCCATGACTTTCTGCAAATTTAGCCACTTTTTCTTGAACTGGATCTACCGTTGGAACTTCTTCTAGCATTGGGTCTGAAAGAGGATTTTCAATTGGTTTTTCTATACCAGGTTTTAAGATTTTCCCTTCTGGTTTTGGCGTTTCTTCTACTTTATCAGATGTTTTTGCTGTTCCCTCTTTTTCTGCAGGTTTTGATTCTCCAAGTTTTTCAGTTATTTTTGGTAATTCTTCGTCTTTTATGCTTTCTCCTTTAAATTGTGATAAAACTCCAGCTTTTTCTGTTTGATTATCTTTCTCCAAAATTGGAACTTCTACAATATAAGACGATTGATTATCCAAATAAGCATTTGCCATGAAGGTTACTGGAATTTTATTTCCTGCTGTCATTGTTGTTCCTTGATTTAATTTTGGAATAGGCAATTGAATTTCGCCCACTTTGTAGTTATTTTCTAAGTACGCATTTCCATGAAATTCATCAAACACTCTGACTAAAGCTTCAGTCCCTTTGGGTATTACATATTGAGGTTTCACTCTTAAATAAGTATCCCCTGCATGGAATGGATAGAAAATCGTACGACTTGCCATGTTGTAAGCTAATGAGCTTGGAATCGTAAATTGTCCTTCGTAGTTCACTTCTGGATAATCTTTTGAAGTAATGGTGTATTTAAAAGTTTCTCCTGGTAAATAAGGTTTATCTAATTCAAAATTAGCAATATTTCCTACTCCTTCACCGAATACTTTTCCAGATAATTTCTCAATCACTTTCCCGTCTGGAGTCGTTAATTTCACCATCATATTTGTTCCTAATTTTTTCTCTAATTCTGGTGGGAAACTAAAGGATACACGTTTTTGCCCATTTGCTAAGGTAAAGTTTTGGTTATTAAATGTGCTGTTTTTCAATAGTTTTACAACACTTGCCAATTCTTCTCCTGTATAAACCTTGTTTCCTTCTTTTTTAGCAACTCCTTCTTCTGGTTTAAAGAGTTCATAGTTACTATGAGAGTGTCCAATTCCAACTGGCTTATGTTCATCAATTGGATCAGCATGATGGTGGTCTCCGTGTGGATAAATAATTGCATTTTTCTCTTTATTGACTACAATACTTTCACGTTTTACACCGTATTGTTTCATGATTCCTGCAATTTTTTCTTCAATTTTTTTATCTAACTCACTCATTTCTGCTGGCTTCGTTGCATCAGCATGGTGATGCTCCTCTTTAGGAGCCGTTGTAGTCCCATTATAGCGAGCTTTAGCTGCCTCTAAATGTACTTTTGGAATTAAACTTTCCCATTTTGTATGGACTAATTGTTCAAATGGAATGACATGAATATCTTTCATATTTCCATTATGCGCCACTAATAAGCTTTCTCCTGATGTACCAATAATATGATTTCCATCAAATAAAAATCCGTCACTCGTTTTATAATGGATTCCAGAAAATTGTTTTTCTTTTGTAGTAGTATTTTCAGTAGCCGTTTTATTATCTGATTTTGGTAGATTTGTCATAGAATTAACACTTGTCAAATCATTTAATTCTTTTTGAACTTTTTCAACTTTAGAAACCAATGACTCAACAGATTCGTGATTTTTATCATTTTCTAAACTTGGCGCTACTGGTAATTTACCTTTCAAGTGTTCCATCGCTGCCTTCATTTGGTCTACTGTCAAATCCTTCTTAAAGAAGTAATGATTGTGGTCACCATGGGTCATGACAAAACCTTCTGAATCTTCACTTATAATTCGATTGGCATCAAAACCATGACCATCTTCTTCCTCATGGTGGATATGTGGTGACGGATTACTTAATACAGAACTAGAAGAACTTCCTACCTCTTCCGTGTTAGAGTGTGATGGGGGATTGTTAAGAGATGACTTAGGAATATAATGATAGTGGTCCCCATGTCTTACTATATAAGCATCACCGGTATCTCTGACAATGTCATTAGGGTTAAAGACATAACCATCATCTGCTGCAGTAACACCATTATTCGGTGTCACTGATAAAGGTTGACTGAGAGCTGTAGTATTCCCTGATAAATATGCTTTTGCGGTTGCTAATTCACCTGCCGACAAGTCACTCTTAGGAATGAAATGATAGTGACCTCCATGTGGTACTATATAACCATCACCTGTATCTTTAATGATATCTGAAGCGTTAAAGACATAACCATCATCAGTAGTATAACGTCCCTGTAACTTAGCTACAGATACTTCTGCGCTAGGTCCTTTCTCGTCTTTACCATGTTCTTGTTTTTGGCGATTGATTTCATCTTTTGTTCGAACATTATCAGCATGAGAAGCATCTTTTAGGTAGACATAATATTTTCCATCTACCTTGATGATATAACCACCCTTGACTTCATTGACAATATCTCCATCCTTAAGTTGGTAGTTTGGATCCTTCATCAAGAGTTCTTCACTAAAGAGGGCATCATAAGGAACTTTCCCATTGTAGTAATGATAGTGATCACCATGTGACGTCACATACCCCTGATCTGAAATCCTGATAACAATTTGCTCAGCCTGAATTCCTTCTTTTTGGCTAACCTGGTCTGGTGTCAAATGTTCACTTTTCTTAGCATCTTGATTGTTATTTACATAAGTTACCCGATTATTATCTGTGTTTTCCTGTTGACGATGCTGATTTAAAGCATAAACACATAGACTCAAGGAAAGGATAACTGCCGAGCTAGCTACTATATACTTCTTGTTTAATTTCATAATTTCCTCATTTCAACAAATTTTGAAGCTATTTCTTAGCTTCTCCGACTTAGTTAAAAAACTAATTTGCAAACCAGTTATTTAACCAATTGATTAACCGGTTAATAGTTTATATTTTTTTATCTCTTTTGTCAAGATTTTTATAGATGGAATAAAATTATTACTTTATACTCAATGAAAATCAAAAAGCAAACTAGGAAGCTAGCCGTAGGCTATACTTTAGTAGAGCAAGGCGACGCTGACGTGGTTTGACTTTGATTTTCGAAGAGTATTAAAATTCCTTGCTTCATTTTTAAAGCAGGAAATTTCATCTATCTATTAACAAATAAAAGGACATTATTCTATCCAAAAGTAGAACAATGTCCTTTCAACCAGTTTATCATTAGTCAAAATACTCTAAGGTTTTATTTGCTTAAGAGTTTTAATATCATAGGTTACTAAATCCCCATTCTTATTATAAAATTGAACACCTTCTGATGAAAAAATAAGATATTTAGAATCAATTTGAGCAATTTGTGCTATTTGATTTATATGATTTTTTAAAGTATCCTTATCTAATCCATAATCTGGTATATCATCATAATCATCTGCTTTATTTTCTGTATGTGATTTTTCTTCTTCACCAACTTTTTCTACCGAAGGATTATTGATAGGCGTATCTGCCTCATTTTGAGGTGTGCTATCCTTTGGTTTCTCATCAACTTTACCTGAATCAGCTTCTTCTTTCTTTGTTTCCGATTTCTTATCTGAAGAAACTAGATGTGAATTAGAAGAACCATTTGTTGTTTCTTTTCCTTCACTTCTTTTAGCTATCAACTCTTGAGCTTGTTTCCACTCTTTCTCTGATAAATCAGACTGATTGATACTTCTCAATGAATCACCACTAGCTTTTGGAATACTGAAAGATTTATCTGCCCAAATATAAGTTCCCTTTGCCAATACATCCTGAGGATCAAAAATATATCCATCAGGAGTTGCAAACTTGCCTTCTTTAAGTGCTTTCTGTACTTCTTCCGCAGAATGGATAATTTGCCAATTCTGCATTCCAGTACGTTTTTCAAGAGGCGTTACATTAGCAATGACAGATCCAGCATCATCATGACCTGGTTTTGACCAAACTTCAGGACGCACATCAGGATGTTGCATTACATATTTTATTGTTGCGATTTGATCACTACTTAACCAAGAATATGGTACGACATGAATATGATCGATATGTGGAATAATGAAGGAACTTCCAGTATCATATGTAGTATTCGCTGCATGCATAGGCAAGCTAGATACATCTACAGCTAATCTTGGTTTAATATCTGTTTCTACAATATCATAACGATAATTATCTTTATCTTTAAGCATTAGTTCCTGCTCAGAAAAAGCTATTTGAGTAAGATCGAGTTCTTCACGTGAATAAAAATAATCTTTACCACCTTCATTGATTATATAACCAATTTTACTATTTCTAGAAATCTTATTAGTTACTTTTTTATAATCAAACTTTGGTCTTTCCTTCTCATCTGAGTGAACTGAAGAAACGATGTCGTCTGGATTTTTACCAGTTTCTTGAATCCATTTGGCAACTTCATCCAATTCGAATTGTTCTAATTCACCGTATCCCATATAATGGAAATGATCTCCGTGTTTAGCAATAACACCTGATTTATCAACAGAATCAATTGAATCTTTGGTAAATATATATCCATCACTCGTATCATAAGGCTTACCATCTAAACCTTTTCCATATGCTTTGATTGGTTGTCCTAAAAACTTATGTACTACTTCTTTTGATACTGAAGGTTTAATATCTGTACCAATTTGATTTAATCCATTTTGCCCTTTTAACGGAATAATTCTAGCAATCTTCTGCTCTAAATCAGACATTTGTGAATAAGGGATAAAGTGATAATGGTCTCCGTGGGGCACTGCTACACCATTAGCTGTACGTTTGATGATTTGTGCCGGATCAAAGACTAGGCCATCCGATTCTACATGTCGTTCTGATAAAGGTTTGGCATACAATTCAGTTAAAAGTGTTGAAATATCTTCCCCTTGATTTTGATGATAAGTTGGAGTAACAGTCAGATTAGGTGTCTCTGTCAAACTTGGTTGGGCTGGATTTAGATTGTCACTACTTGGTTTACTTGAACTTATATCAGAATGTGAGCCCTGTTTCCCATTCCAATAGGCTTGGGCGGCCGCCAATTCTCCTGCTGACAAATCACTCTTAGGTATATAGTGGAAATGATTGCCGTGCGGTACAACAAAAGCGTCACCTGTATCTTCAATCACATCTGTCGGACTAAAGACATACCCATCATCCGTTGTATAAGCGCCTCCAGTTCCTCGATTTGGTGCCTGCGTATTGAGATTAAAGTTTGGTTTAATGGTTGAACTTGTTTTTTCAGGACTGCTTGGTTTCGTATTATCAGAATGACTTTGAACTGGCTGACCTCCAATTGGTAGATTTCGAGCCAATTTTTCTTCCAAAGCAGACATTTGCGAATAAGGAATGAAATGGAAATGATCTCCGTGAGGAACTGCCACACCATTGGCAGTACGTTTTGTAATCTGTGCTGGGTCAAATACCAAGCCATCAGATTCCACATGACGTTGGCTAAGTGGCAAAGCGTACAATTCTTGAAGGAGACTAGCTAAATCCTCACTTTGACTTTCAGAATCTGTTGCAGGATTTTGAGGTGTCTCAGATTGACTCGTTCTCACACTAGATCTTGCTTCTCCTCTGCTTGAACGATATTCAACCGTACTTAATTGGCCACCTTTCCCAGATAAGAAGGCTTGAGCAGCAGCTAATTCACTGGCAGACAAGTCACTCTTAGGAATATAATGGAAGTGATTGCCATGAGGAACGATATAGGCATCGCCTGTATCTTCAATGATATCAGAAGCATTAAAGATATACCCATCATCCGTTGTATAGCGTCCTTGGGCTCTGGCTGCAGCAACAGCATTATCTGTGCTTGCATTATGATTATGACTATGTTCCTGCTTCTGACGTTTAATCTCTTCTTTTGTCCGAATATTGTCCGCATGAGCCGCATCTTTGAGGTAAACATAGTATTTCCCGTCTACCTTAATCACATAACCACCCTTGATTTCATTGACAATATCTGAATTCTTCAACTGATAATTCGGATCTTTCATCAGCAGTTCTTCACTGATGATAGCATCATAAGGAACCTTGCCATTATAGTAATGATAATGGTCTCCATGAGAGGTTACATAACCTTGGTCCGTAATCTTGATGACGATTTGTTCTGCGTTGATTCCCTCTCTCTTACTGACTTCATCTGGTGTCAAGTTCTCTGCCTTTTGACCAGCCTGATCACCGTCTATATAAGCAACTCGATTCGAATCTTTCTTAACTTGTCCGGCTTGATAACGACCAAGTTCATAGGAACAAACACTTAGGGCAAGAACTGCCACTGAACCTGCTACATATTTTTTATTGATTTTCATTCTTTCCTCATTTCTTAAGCCTATTTGATTCACCACAAAATGATAAACCGGTTAATTAACTAGTTAATAGTTTACTCTTTTTAGTATTGCTTGTCAAGATTTTTATGTCATTAAAAAAATAAAAGCCAGTATTGCTTGTCAAGATTTTTATGTCATTAAAAAAATAAAAGCCAGTATCGCTACTGACTCTTACTCCTTTTGATTTATAGGATAAATTTTATTCTTCTGGTTTCGTTATAACTGATTCGCTATCTTTTTAACAAAGCAAGTAATTTTTCTGCTTCTGCCATGATACCATTATTATCCATAGTTTGGAGGTTCAAATTATTTCGTAAACTAGCTAGTGTTTCTGTTGCATTGGCCTTCAGACTAGCATCAGTTACTTTAGCAAGTAAAGCTTCTGCTTCTTTGAGTTTAGCTTCTACTTTTTCAGTCTCTACTTGAGGAACTTCAGCTTCATCTGTTGTATCTTTAACTTCTTCCTCTTTATCTTTTTCATCCGTACTCGGTTTATAAAGATTATCTACTGAAGGGCTCAAACTTGAGTGATTCTCCTTTTCATTAGATTCAGGAGGAGTTGACTCATCTACTTCATGATGTTCTTCCTTTTCTTCATCATGTTTACTATCTTTGTCTGCTTTATTTTTACGAACATGGTCACTTGCGTTTCCCCATCCATTATCTGAATGCGGACGTTCGTTTGGATGTTCTACATAGTATTTTACAGTCGCAAAGAGATCCTCTAAACTATAGCCTTTAGGTGCCTCATAAAGTCCTTCGTCAAACCACCCAAATTTAATGTTATGGTAATGGTCGTAATGAGGTATAATTAAGCTACCATTTTTAACTTCAACAGTATGTTGTAGATTGTAAGGAATATGATCAAGTGGAACCTTCTTAGCTGCTTTCACTTTATTATAGATTGCTTCTACTCCTTTAACCTCAGTATTTCCTGAACCCTGATTATCTGTTGAAGGAGGCGTCAAACCTTTCTCTTTAGCATAAGCCTGAGCTGCCGCTCTTTCAGCTTCAGACAAACTATCTTTCTTAATCCAATGGCTATGGGTCATATGAGGTGTTACATAAGCATCTCCCTCATCACTGGTAATATCACGAGTGTCAAAGATATAGCCATCCTCTGTTGTATACTTACCTGCTAATTTCGCTAATTTAATTTCATCGTCTGTATAAACAATTTGAGCATTTGGTTTGCCAATACGTTCTGGATGGTTAATTGGTGCTAGGAATGCCAATAAATCATCTACTAATTTTCCTTTATTAGTAGATTCATCATTCAAGCGCTCTGCTAATTTGTCTAAGGCTTGAAAATCAGAAGTACGACCTTTATTTTCAGACAAGGCTTTATGAGCCTCGACCAATAAATTATATGCTTTATCATAAAATTCTTGGTCACGAGGAGCGACATTTTCTTTCTTCGCAACTAGAGCGTGTGTTTCTTGAGTTTTCTTAGACAAGAGATTTTCAATAGCGTCAATCTTATCCTTGGTCAAGTTTTTAGCTAGAACATAACGACTAACGCCCTTATCCTCGATAATATAACCGTCGCCAACTTTTCTAACAACCTGGTTGACATCAAGTTCAGTCGGTTTATTTTCCACTGGTGCTAGAGGTTTGGTAGTAGGGGCTGGCTTCAAAGGAGTGACGCTTGGCAAGACAACACTGCCATTTTGTCCCTTGACAGCTATCATACGAGCCAATTTTTCTTCCAAAGGGGACATTTGGGAGTAAGGGATAAAGTGATAATGATCTCCGTGAGGCACTGCTACACCATTTGCAGTACGTTTGATAATTTGTGCCGGATCAAAGACGAGTCCATCAGATTCTACATGTCGTTCTGATAAAGGTTTGGCATACAATTCACGTAAGAGTGTCGGAATGTCTTCCCCGTGGTCTTGATGATAAGTTGGAGTAACAGTCAGATTTGGTGTCTCTGTCAAACTTGGCTGGGCTGGATTTGAGTCATTGTTACTTGGTTTACTTGAGCTTGTAGAAGAATGAGAACCCTGTTTACCATTCCAATAGGCTTGGGCTGCAGCTAATTCTCCTGCGGACAAATCACTCTTAGGTATATAGTGGAAATGATTGCCGTGCGGTACAACAAAAGCGTCACCTGTATCTTCAATCACATCTGTCGGACTAAAGACATACCCATCATCCGTTGTATAAGCGCCTCCAGTTCCTCGATTTGGTGCCTGCGTATTGAGATTAAAGTTTGGTTTAATGGTTGAACTTGTTTTTTCAGGACTGCTTGGTTTCGTATTATCAGAATGACTTTGAACTGGCTGACCTCCAATTGGTAGATTTCGAGCCAATTTTTCTTCCAAAGCAGACATTTGCGAATAAGGAATGAAATGGAAATGATCTCCGTGAGGAACTGCCACACCATTGGCAGTACGTTTTGTAATCTGTGCTGGGTCAAATACCAAGCCATCAGATTCCACATGACGTTGGCTAAGTGGCAAAGCGTACAATTCTTGAAGGAGACTATCCAAGTCCTCATTTTGACTCTCAGGAGTTGTTGCAGAATCTTGAGGAGCCTCAGATTGACTCGTTCTCACACTAGATCTTGTTTCTCCCCTGCTTGAACGGTATTCAACAGTACTTAATTGACCACCTTTTCCAGATAAGAAGGCTTGAGCGGCAGCTAATTCACTAGCAGACAAATCACTCTTAGGAATATAGTGGAAGTGATTGCCGTGAGGGACAATATAGGCATCTCCTGTGTCCTCAATGATATCAGATGCATTAAAGATATAACCATCATCCGTTGTATAGCGTCCTTGAGCTCTGGCTGCAACTACCGCCTGATCGTTAGAACCGCCTCCATGATTATGACTGTGTTCCTGCTTCTGACGTTTAATCTCTTCTTTTGTCCGAATGTTGTCCGCATGAGCTGCATCCTTGAGGTAAACATAGTATTTCCCATCTACCTTAATGACATAGCCACCCTTGATTTCATTGACAATGTCTGAATCCTTCAACTGATAACTCGGATCTTTCATGAGGAGTTCTTCACTGATAATAGCATCATAAGGAACCTTGCCATTATAGTAATGATAATGGTCTCCATGAGAGGTTACATAACCTTGGTCCGTAATCTTGATGACGATTTGTTCTGCGTTGATTCCCTCTCTCTTACTAACTTCATCTGGTGTCAAATTCTCTGCCTTTTGGCTTGGTTGGTTGCCATCGATGTATGAAACACGGTTATTTTCTTTTACAGTTTGATCTTGATGCAAACCTAGTTCATAAGCACAGACACTTAAAACAAGTGCAGTTGCTGACCCAGCTAGATATTTTTTATTGATTTTCATTCTTTCCTCTTTTCTTAACTCTATTTGATTCACTATAAAATAATAAACCAGTTAATTAACTAGTTAATAGTTTACTCTTTTTAATATCGATTGTCAAGAATTTTACATATCCACATAATAAAAATAAAAGCCTCTTTATCGAGACTTTCATTTTTCATTAGTTTATTTTTTCCTTACTTACAGATGAAGGATTACTTCCTTTTAACAACGCAAGTAATTTTTCTGCTTCTGCCATGATACCATTATTATCCATGGTTTGGAGGCTCAAATTATTTCGTAAACCAGTTAGGGTTTCTGTCGCATTGGCCTTCAAACTCGCATCAGTCACTTTAGCAAGTAAAGCTTCTGCTTCTTTGAGCTTGGCTTCTACTTTTTCGGTCTCTACTTGAGGGACTTCTGGCTCAGCAGGTGTTTCCTCTACTGGCTCTTCATCCGCTTTGAAGTTCTTATTTGGATCTTCACTGTGGTCTTTCTTACCTAAGACATGCTCGCTGGCATTGCCCCATCCATCATTAGAATGTGGACGTTCGTCAGGATGTTCAACATAGTACTTAATCGTAGCAAATAAGTCTTCCAGAGTATAACCATTTGGAGCCTTGTATGAGTGGTCGTCAAACCAAGCAAATTTAATGTTATGGTAATGATCCTTATGAGGAATAATCAAATTACCATTTTTAACCTCAACTGTATGCTCGACCATGTATGGAAGTCGAACGAGTGGAATTCGTTTTTCCCCTTTCACACGATTGTAAATGGCCGCCGCACTATCTCCAGTTGGATTTGCTTGAGCATCTGCATCTGGAGATGGAGGTAGGATACCTTTTTCTTTAGTATAGGCCTGAGCTGCGGCTTTTTCCTTATCAGAAAGACTATCTTTTCCAATCCAGTGACTATGGCCCATATGAGGTGTTACATAAGCATCCCCCTCATCACTGATAATATCATGTTCGTCAAAAATATAGCCGTCTGAGGTTGTATACTTATCAGCTAATTGAGCAATACGGACTTCGTCTTCGGTATATTCAATTTGAGAATTTGGTTTGCCAAGACGTTCTGGATGGGTAATTGGTGCTAGGAATGCCAATAAATCATCTACCAATTTTCCTTTATTAGTCGATTCATCATTCAAGCGCTCTGCTAATTTGTCTAAAGCTTGGAAATCAGAAGTACGACCCTTATTTTCAGACAAGGCTTTATGAGCTTCGGCCAATAAATTATATGCTTTATCATAAAATTCTTGATCACGAGGAGCGACATTTTCTTTCTTCGCAACTAGAGCGTGTGTTTCTTGAGTTTTCTTAGACAAGAGATTTTCAATAGCGTCAATCTTATCCTTGGTCAAGTTTTTAGCTAGAACATAACGACTAACGCCCTTATCCTCGATAATATAACCGTCGCCAACTTTTCTAACAACCTGGTTGACATCAAGTTCAGTCGGTTTATTTTCCACTGGTGCTAGAGGTTTGGTAGTAGGGGCTGGCTTCAGAGGAGTAACACTTGACAAGACACCGCCATTTTGTCCTTTGACAGCTACCATACGAGCCAATTTTTCTTCCAAAGGGGACATTTGGGAATAAGGAATAAAGTGATAATGGTCTCCGTGGGGCACTGCGACACCATTAGCTGTACGTTTGATAATTTGTGCTGGATCAAATACTAGGCCATCCGATTCCACATGACGTTCTGATAAAGGTTTGGCATACAATTCACTTAAAAGTGTTGAAATGTCTTCCCCTTGATTTTGATGATATGTTGGTGTGACAGTTAGATTAGGAGTCTCTGTCAAACTTGGTTGGGCTGGTTTAGCATTATCACTACTTGGTCTACTTGAACTTGTAGAAGAATGTGATCCCTGTTTACCATTCCAATAGGCTTGGGCGGCAGCCAATTCTCCTGCTGACAAATCACTCTTAGGTATATAGTGGAAATGATTGCCGTGCGGTACAACAAAAGCGTCACCTGTATCTTCAATCACATCTGTCGGACTAAAGACATACCCATCATCCGTTGTATAAGCGCCTCCAGTTCCTCGATTTGGTGCCTGCGTATTGAGATTAAAGTTTGGTTTAATGGTTGAACTTGTTTTTTCAGGACTGCTTGGTTTCGTATTATCAGAATGACTTTGAACTGGCTGACCTCCAATTGGTAGATTTCGAGCCAATTTTTCTTCCAAAGCAGACATTTGCGAATAAGGAATGAAATGGAAATGATCTCCGTGAGGAACTGCCACACCATTGGCAGTACGTTTTGTAATCTGTGCTGGGTCAAATACCAAGCCATCAGATTCCACATGACGTTGGCTAAGTGGCAAAGCGTACAATTCTTGAAGGAGACTATCCAAGTCCTCATTTTGACTCTCAGGAGTTGTTGCAGAATCTTGAGGAGCCTCAGATTGACTCGTTCTCACACTAGATCTTGTTTCTCCCCTGCTTGAACGGTATTCAACAGTACTTAATTGACCACCTTTTCCAGATAAGAAGGCTTGAGCGGCAGCTAATTCACTAGCAGACAAATCACTCTTAGGAATATAGTGGAAGTGATTGCCATGAGGAACGATATAGGCATCACCTGTGTCCTCAATGATATCAGATGCATTGAAGATATAACCATCATCCGTTGTATAGCGTCCTTGAGCTCTGGCAGCAACTACCGCCTGATCGTTAGAACCGCCTCCATGATTATGGCTATGTTCCTGCTTCTGACGAGTAATTTCTTCTTTTGTTCGAATATTATCTGCATGAGCCGCATCCTTGAGGTAAACATAGTATTTCCCGTCTACCTTAATCACATAACCACCCTTGATTTCATTGACAATATCTGAATTCTTCAACTGATAATTCGGATCTTTCATCAGCAGTTCTTCACTGATGATAGCATCATAAGGAACCTTGCCATTATAGTAGTGATAATGGTCTCCATGAGAGGTCACATAACCTTGATCAGTGATCTTGATGACGATTTGTTCTGCGTTGATTCCCTCTCTCTTACTAACTTCATCTGGTGTCAAATTCTCTGCCTTTTGACCAGCTTGATCACCGTCTATATAAGCGACTCGATTAGAATCTTTCTTAACTTGACCAGCTTGGTACCGTCCAAGCTCATAGGAACAAATACTTAGGGCAAGGACTACCACTGAACCTGCTACATATTTTTTATTGATTTTCATTCTTTTCTCACTTTAATTCTTCTGCTAGAACACTCATATTTTCTTCCAGGTTTTCTAAATAAGTCTTGTCATTTTGTGGGTCTGCCTCTAAAGGATTCAGAGTTTTAAGACCCACACCTGTTGATTTGACAAGAGTTTCAGCTACTTTTGAAGAAGCGTTACTTTCTGTAAAAATCGTTTTAACCTTATAGGTTTTAACAAATTCCTGAATTTCTGTTAGTTGTCTTGGACTTGGTTCTTGTTCAGGAGAGATACCCGCGATTCCAAGTTGATTTAATCCAAATCTCTTAGCAAGATAAGAAAAGGCTGTATGTTGTGTTACAAAAGTTTTCTGACTCGCTTTTTCAAATTTAGGCTGGAATTTCTTAGTCAATTCTTGAGCTTTTTTGATAAAGGCTTGCGCATTTTTCTGATAAGTTTCTTTATGCTCACTATCCACCTCTGAAAGTTTATCAGCGATAATCTGAGCTTCTTCACCAGCTTTTTCAGGATCTAGCCAAGTGTGAGGATCATAGAGCGTTTTTTCATCAACTCCATCACCTGCTTCCACATCTTCTAGCCCTGGGACTCGGTCTAAGGTCATTCCTTCAGAAGCCTCTAAAACCTTAACTTTGGATTTTTTTAGATTTGGATCCAGACTTCCTGCCCAAGATTCGAGCGTATGAGAATGGTAAACAAAGACATCTGCATCATAGATGGCCGCGATGTCATTTGCTGAAGGTTCAAAGGAGTGAATCCCACTACTTGACTGAATCATCCGAACATCATTCAAATCTCCAGATACTTCCTTGACCATAGCGTAGATAGGATAGAAACTTGTGACAATCTTCATCCCTTTCCCTGTCTGACTTTCCTTTTGACCACAAGCACCTAAACACAAAAGAAAAATACTTAACAATACTAAAAATAAACTTTGTTTCTTCATGGATAACCCCTTAACTATTTAATTAACTGGTAAACATTCTACTCCTAAAAATTTAATCTGTCAAGCTATTTTTAGAAAAAATTTGAAATTTCTTTCACATATAAAAATCTGCTGAGTTTCAATAACTCAACAGATTCTCACTTTATTCTTCTATGGTAGAATGCTTATAGCCATAAGTGAAGTAAATCATACTTCCTACTAACAATGCAACTAGGAAAGCAATCCAAGTTTCCATATTATACTGCAACATAAAGGACAAACAAATGATGATTGATAAAATTGGTAACAGGGGGACCAATGGTGTTTTAAATTCTCCAGCTTTTGGCATCCCTTTTTCTTTCCGTAAGCGAATCAGCCCATAAGCCAGCATAATCAAGTAGGCAAGGGTACAAATATTTAAAAAGGCTGCAATACTAGCTAATGGAAACATTCCTGCTGCTACTGCTGAAGCTAGACCCGTCAAGATAGTAGCATTTTTAGGTACCTTACTTGTCTGCGTCAGTTCCTTAAAGGCGGCAGGCATCAATCCGTCACGCGCTAAACTGTATATCATACGCGATAGGGCATAAGTCATCGAAATACAAACTGTAATCAAGGTCAAGATAGCCACTAATGACACATAGTTGGCTGCCCAACTAATCCCAACACTACGAAGGGCAAAGGCAACGGCATCATCGACATTTAGATGACTATAGTGAACCACACCAGTCAAGACAAGAGTTACCAAGGCATAAAGAATGGTTACGATAGAAAGCGATAAAACAATCCCTCTAGGAATATTTTTTTGAGGAGTCTTGACTTCATCTACAGCCATAGAGATGGATTCAAATCCCAAAAATCCAAAGAACATTAAGGACGCACCAGCCATGATACCAGTACTAGCACCATAGATTTGTCCAAAACCATAAGGAGCAAAATTGCTCCAATTATCAAGTTTGATATGCCAAATTCCTACTAAAACAAAGAGGGCTAAAGCGGAAAATTTCAAAATAACTAGAATAGAATTAAAACGTAATGCTGCTTTAGCATTGAGTAAAACAAGTGATGTCACCAAGACCAAGACAAGAATAGGCAATAAATCAACAAATGTTCCTACTTGAGGATTAAAGGTACCATTTAAAGCCTGAGGAAGGGCTATTCCGTATTGAGATAGCAAGCCTTTAAAATAAGCTGCCCAACCCGAAGCTACGCCTGATATGGCTGTCATGAACTCCATCATGGTTAACCAACCAGCCAACCAAGCAGGGAATTCTCCTAAAATAGCATAGAGATAGCTGTAAGCACCACCTGTAGCAGGTACTCGCGAGGCAAATTCTGCAAAAAAGAGGGCTGATAATCCCACGCACAAGGCAGAAATGACGATTGAAATCACTAGGGCTGGACCAGCAAGCGTTGCAGCTGCAGTACCTGTAATTGTAAAGACGCCTGTCCCCACCATGGCTCCGATACCCAGCAAAATCAAATCCCATAACTTCAAATGCCTGTGCATCTCCGTTTTATCCAAACTTACATTCTTTGTTCTAAATATATTCATCTTTCACTCCAAAATAAAATGATGATTCTATTTTACCATAAATATAGGAAATTTGTGAATATTTATAAAATAATTTTCTAAAAAAATCTGACTACATATTGTAATCAGATTTTATCAATTCTAGTTCATTTCTTTAAAGGCTGCTTCTGCATCCGCATTACTGATAACACCAAATTGTATCTTTCCAATCTTTCCTTGACTATCAATCAGGTATTCTGTAGGAATGCTTCGAATTTGATAAGTTTGGAAGGTAGTTGCTTTGGTATCATAAAGTACTGGGATATCCTTATAACCTTGATCTTGGAACCATTGTGGGAATTGCTCAACAGTTTTTTCACCTTGAATTCCTGGTGCAATGACACTAAGAATTTCGAAATCGCGATCTGGTTTCGCAGCTAATTCCATCAACTCAGGCATACTTTTCTTACATGGACCACACCATGAAGCCCAAAACTTTAAGTAGACTTTTTTACCCTTATAATCAGACAACTTAACTTCTTTACCATCCATGGATTGCAAGGTAAAGTCTGGAGCCTCTTTCCCAACAGCAATTTGTTGTACAGGCGTTTGTTGCTGTTGTTTTGGGGCTTGTTGTGGTGCTTGAGTTTGTTTAGTTTCTTTCTCGCCACAGGCCATCAATACGGCTAATGACACGAGGCTTAAACCAGCAAATATTACTTTTTTCATCTTTTTCTCCTTTATTCAAAAATTCCAGCTAGAACATTTACTTGTCCTAATAGTAACAAAATTCCCATTAAAATAATGAGGAAACCACCAATTTTCTTCAGTAGCATCATATGACGTTTGATTTTACTAAAATAAGGCATCACTGCTCCTGAAGCTAAGGCCAAGACCAAGAAAGGAATAGCCATCCCCAGAGTGTAAATCAAGGTATAGATAGCACCTTGCCAAGCGCCATTGCCCCCAGAAGCCGCAAGCGCTAAAACAGAACTCAAAACTGGACCAATACAAGGCGTCCAACCGAAGCTAAAGGTAATACCGAGTAAAAAGGCTGACCAATAACGATTGGCTGCTGATTTCTTGAAAGTAAAGCTTTTTTGAATCTCTAATTTCTTAAAATGAAAAATTTCCATCTGGTGAAGTCCCAAAATGATAATAATTGTTCCCATAACATATCGAAACCAATTTGCATAGAGAATATTACCAAAGTAACCTGCACCAAAGCCTAGAATAAAGAAAATGAGAGAGATACCTGCGATAAAGCAAAGCGTCCGAATCAAACCTGACCAGAGAACCTTTCTCCCAAACAAAGAAAAACTTTTTGCGCTTTCCTGATCATCCAGCAAAATTCCAGTATAAACTGGTAACAGAGGAAAAATACAAGGGGAAAAGAAAGACAAGACCCCTGCTAGAAAAACGGAGATTGAAAATACTATCGTTTCCAATAATGAACCAACTTTCTTAAGATTTCTTATCCTATTGTACTATAATCCATTTTATTTGTATGATTTCTGCTACGCAAATTAAATTAGCCTGTATTTAAAAGATCTTTTCTGTCACCAGCTAATTCAGATTTTGCCCCCTATACACAAAAAAAGCCTGTCACACAAGCTCAAATGCTTGATATGATAGGCTTTTTAAAGGCTGATTATTTAACAGCGTCTTTAAGAGCTTTACCAGCTTTGAATGCTGGAACTTTAGAAGCTGCAATTGTGATTTCTTTACCAGTTTGTGGGTTGCGACCTTTACGTGCAGCACGCTCACGAACTTCAAAGTTACCAAAACCGATCAATTGAACTTTTTCACCAGCTGCAAGGTAGTCAGCTACTGCTGAGAATACAGCTTCAACTGCTGCTGCTGAGTCTTTCTTAGTCAATTCTGTAGCTTCTGCTACTTTAGCGATCAAATCTTGTTTGTTTGCCATGTTAATGATTCCTCCAAATTAATTTCTAATTAACAAATATAATCATATCCTAAAATCCCTTTTAGGTCAAGTTAAAAACGCTATTTCTTCCCAATTTCTTTATTTTTTTAGGAGTGGTAACGTACCAAAATAGCCCAAGCGTTTTCACCCGTGTGAGTTTGAATAATAGAACCTGTTTCCAATACTGAAATTGGCTTTTCAACATACGGCTGCAAATTGTCTTTCATCTCTTTTGCCCAATCAGAACTACCAGAATATGAAATTCCAATCTCTGCTACAGAACGTTCAGAGAGTGATGTTATCAACTCATCCAACCATTTTTTAAAAGTTTTAGCGCCACGACCTTTAACCATTGGTTGCAATTCATGGTCCTTCATCTGCATGACAACACGGATATTGAGAAGTGAGCTCAACAATCCAGTTACACGGCCAATTCGTCCACCTTTTACTAGATTTTCTAGAGTAGAAACGCCAATATAGAGCTCCGTATGTTTTTTTACTTCTTCTACATGAGATAAAATTTCCGCCATCTCTTTGCCTTCTTGTGCCAATTTAGCAGCTTCGACAACTTGGAATTTTAAGGCTTGATCAGTGAAGGAACTATCAATAACTGTCACGTCGGCAGTAGATAAGCTAGCACCTTGGCGTGCAGCTTCAACCGTACCCGAAAGGGCATGGGACATATGAATAGTAAGAATCTGGCTACCATCCTTACACAGGTCTTCAAAAACTTCAGCGAAGACACCTACAGGTGGTTGACTTGTTTTCGGAAGGTTCTTACTTTCTTGCATCAACCGAAGAAATTTACCTTCTTCTTTCAAATCAGCATCAGAATAAACAACATTATCAATCATTACAGATAATGGAACAATTGTAATATCTAATTGCTTTACTAGTTCTGGTTCAATAGTAACAGATGAATCAGTTACAATCTTAATTTTTGTCATAGTATCAATCTTTCTATTTTAGGATTCAGATTGGTTTTCTTACTTTTAATTATATCAAAAAAAGATTAAAAATCCTAATGGAGTCAATCAAATTTTCCGTAAAAATTTGATATAATCAACTTATAAGAAAAGAGGTGTCCTATGATTAAAAAAATCTATCCCATTTTAACTATTTTACTAGGTGCTGGCATTTATGCTTTTGGTCTAACCTATTTTGTAGTTCCCCATCATCTCTTCGAAGGAGGGGCTACAGGCATTACTCTTATTACCTTTTATCTTTTTGAAATTCCTGTTTCCCTCATGAATCTGCTGATTAATATTCCTCTATTCATCCTAGCTTGGAAAATATTTGGAGCAAAATCTCTCTATTCTAGTTTGCTTGGAACCTTGGCTCTATCTGCCTGGTTAGCTTTTTTTGAGCGTATTCCCCTTCATATTGACCTTCAAGGTGATTTACTAATTACTGCCCTTATATCTGGAATTCTATTAGGAATTGGTCTTGGAATTATCTTTAACGCTGGAGGTACAACGGGTGGAACAGATATTCTAGCCCGTATCCTCAACAAATACACTCATTTATCCATGGGGAAACTGCTTTTTATCTTAGATTTTTGTATTCTCATGCTCATTCTCCTTATTTTTAAGGATTTGAGATTGGTTACTTACACTCTGCTCTTTACTTTCATTGTATCCCGAGTGATTGATTTGATTGGGGAAGGAGGATACGCAGGTAAAGGATTTATGATTATTACTAAACGTCCTGACCAACTTGCTAAGGCTATTAATGATGACCTAGGAAGAGGCGTTACTTTTATTTCTGGTCAAGGCTACTATAGTAAAGAAAATTTGAAAATCATTTACTGTATTGTCGGTAGAAATGAGATTGTTAAAATGAAGGAAATGATTCATCGAATCGATCCTCAAGCTTTTATAACTATTACAGAAGCCCATGAAATCCTTGGAGAAGGCTTTACCTTTGAAAAAGAATAAAAAGAGGTAGTGTAGTGACCTCAAAAGTTAGACTAAATCATCTATCTTTCAGGTCACAGACAACCTCTTTTTTGTTTACTTATACTCTTCGAAAATCAAATTCAAACCACGTCAGCGTCGCCTTGCCGTACTCAAGTACAACCTGCGGCTAGTTTCCTAGTTTGCTCTTTGATTTTCATTGAGTATTAAGACCAATTCCGAGCTACTTCTTCATCTGCCTTTAACTGATCCACTAATTGGTCAACAGAATCAAATTTTGTCATATCACGAATGCGATCAAGCCAATAAACCATGACGGTCTCCCCATAAATATCTTGATTAAAATCAAAAATATTGACTTCAAAACGTGCTTCTTCTCCATCAAAGGTCTCATTTTTTCCAACACTAGCCATGGCACGATACTTCTGTCTTTGAATCTCAACATCAACGACATAAACACCATCTGCTGGCATATAAGTACGGTCTAAAAGCACCAAATTAGCTGTCGGATAACCAATCGTACGACCACGAGCATTACCATGAACCACCATACCTCTCGATGGTAGAGGCGCTCCCAAAAGTTCTCCTGCTTCTTTCACATTTCCATCTAAAATAGCTTGACGGATACGTGTTGAACTAATCTTTCCTTTCTCATCTTCTACAGGTGGAACGATAATGACTTCTCCATCAAAGTAATCCTTTAAGTCTTCTGCCGTTTTTTGGTCAGAACCAAATGTATAATCAAAACCTGCAACAATAATTTTGGCATTCATAGCCTTGATATAAGTTGCAAAAAATTCTTCTGCCGTGAGACTAGCGAATTGACTATTAAAATCAAGGAGATATAATTCTTCTACACCTTCACGCTTTAATTTCCTCTCACGTTCAGCAGGGTTCAAAATATGTAAAAATAGGTCAGGATGATAAGGCTCTAAAGCAATCTTTGGAGATTCATTAAAGGTCATAACGACGATAGGTAATAAATCTTTTCTCGCAGCCTTATTGGCAACACGAAATAATTCTTGATGCCCCTTGTGTATACCATCAAAATAGCCGAGAACCACGACTGAATCAGATGGTGTGCCAATATCTTTTTGGTTTTTTATAGGAATAGTAATAATCATAAAATAATTATATCATAGTGATAGCTATTTCTGGAACAGAAAATCTGAAATGTCATTTTTTTAACCTGAAGTGTACTATTTTAGAAGAATTATATTTTTAAAATCAGAAAAACGCATTACATCAGGCATAAAAGCTTGATACAATGCGTTTTATCATGAAAAGATCTACTGAATTCTATAGGAAATGAATCTCCAGCAGTCTTTTCACGTTCTTTTAATAAGTTCCTTCTTCACCTTGACTAGTCAAGATAACAGGTCCATCTTTCGTAATGACAAATTGGTGTTCATACTGACATGACAATCCACCGTCAATGGTCTTATGCGCCCAACCAGTCTTCATATCTGTATCGATTTCCCAGTCACCTGTATTGATCATCGGTTCAATGGTCAATACCATTCCTTCACGGAGACGAAGCCCACGACCGGCAATACCATAGTTAGGAACCATTGGTTCTTCGTGCATAGTTGGGCCAACACCATGACCAACCAAATCACGCACTACACCGTAACCACGACTTTCAGCGTATTCTTGAATGGCTGCACCGATATCACCAATGCGATTTCCAACAACAGCTTGCTCAATCCCCTTATACATAGCTTCTTTGGTTACATCCATCAAGTTTTTCACTTCTTCGGACGGTGTACCTACAGCATAAGCCCAACATGAGTCTGCAAGACCACCAGAATAGCTCTGAGTGTATTTTTTCATTTGCTCAACATTGTTGAAGTTTAATTTTGAGACATTCAAATCAGATTTGGCAATAGGACCTCCCAAAACCATATCAACCTTGAGCAAATCACCATCTTTCAAGATATAGTGACGAGGGAAAGCGTGAGCAACTTCATCATTAAGAGAGCAACAGGTAGCATAAGGATAGTCCATCATGGCACCGTCAACCCCAATCTGAAGTGGAAGGAAATTTTCTTCCTTACAACGACGGCGAACGTATTCTTCAACTTCCCACATATCTACGCCAGGCTTAATCAAATCACGTAAGCCGATATGAATACTTGCAAGGAAATCACCAGCTTTATCCATAGCTTCAATTTCACGAGCTGATTTTAATGTTATCATCTTTTCTCCTAGTTTCTAATTAATTTTAACAGTCACATTTGCTTTTGAAACAATCTGATGACCATGATAAATATCGTAATCAATAATAGCTGACCGTCTAGTATGATGGATAATGCGTGCTTGAATTCGCAATATATCATCAATCTGAACAGCCTGTAAAAAGTAGATCAGCATCTGCTCTATTATTAAATTTCTTCCGCTATTCACAACCAAATCTTGTGTCATGTGAGTCAGAATTTCAGCCAATACACCATTAGCCAAAACTCCGTTTTTCTCTAACATAAAGGGTTCTACTGTAATGACTACTTCATCATGGTGATAAGAGAGTTTTTGTCCAATCTGCTCAGAAAAAGTCGGTAGAGCCGAAACTTGGGAACGACTCATCTTCTCCATGACATCTCGTCGTGTCACAACTCCAAGCAAGGTTTGATTATTCCGAACAACCGGTACCATTTCAAAGTCTTCAGCAATCATCCGTTGACTCACATTGGCAATATTTGTCGATAATCCAACCAAAAATAGACTACGAGACATGACCTTATCAATTGTCGTGCTTGGTGATTTATCCCCTGCATCTCTCATGGTTACAACTCCAACAACAACTTGATGTTGGTTAATAACTGGAAAACGACTGCTACGATTCTTACGTACCAAATCCAGATAATCTTTGACTGTGTCTGTCTCTCTTAGAAAACCATACTCATGACTTGGACGATAAAGTTTCTCAACTGTCAGAATATCAGTCTTGATTTGGACATTTGATAAAGCTTTGTTTATCATGGTCGCAACGGTAAAGGTATCATGCTTGCTTCTTAAAACAGGAATCCCTTTTTGATTGGCCAGTTTAAGCACATCATCATGAATCTGAAATCCCCCTGTAACCAGAACCGCATTTTCATTTTCCAAAGCTAACAACTGAATACGGGTACGGTCTCCGACAATCAAGAGCCCCCCATCATGAAGGTAAGACAAGATGTTTTGTTCGGTCATGGCACCGATTGAAAACTTGCTAAATTCTCTTTCTAAACCTTCTTGTCCAGCTAACACCTCAGAAGAAGTTACTTCTGCAATTTCTGCATATGTTAATCTTTCGATAGCAACTTTCTTCGATTTAACGCGAATTGTTCCACTACGGGGACGAGTCTCCACAATTCCACGATTTTCAGCTTCCTTGATGGCCCGATAAGCAGTTCCATCACTGACTCCCAGATGATTGGAAATACTACGAACACTGACCCTTTTTCCAACAGGTAATTCTTCCAAATAGCTTAGAATTTCTTGGTGTTTACTCATTAAATTCTCCCTTTACAAAGCGAAATTCAAGATAATCTCGCATTTTCCTTGTATAGCGATCACTGCCTTTAAACTGACGGAACAAACTAAATCCAGACTTAAGAGCAACCTTTTGGCTAGCTTCGTTTTCTAGATGGGTAATGATGGATAATTGTTTTAAGTCAAATTCTTCAAAAGACAGCTGACAAATTTTTCTAACAACCTCTGTCATAAAGCCTTGCGACCAAGCCTCTTTTTTTAAAAAATAACCAAGTTCTGCTTCTTTTTTAATTTCGTCTAGCTTTTCAAACTTGATTGAACCAATCATTTTTTCAGTTTTCTTGTCACAAATAGCCCATACTCCTAATGGAGATTTCATAAAATAATTGGCCAGTGCATATTGACTCTCTTCGAGACTAGCTTGACTTGGAAAAATAAATTGAAGATTTTCTGGATTCGAAGCTATCTCATAAAAATCCTGGCTATCACTAAAAAAGAAAGGACGCAAATACAAGCGATCCGTTTCAAAAAAAGAAAACATTGCTAATTTGGTCCAAATATTCATAAACACCTCTACGGTTTAATCCTCAACAAGTCTAATATCCGCTCCTAGATTACGTAATTTTTCGATAATATCAGAATAACCACGTAAGATAAACTCGATATTGGTAATTTCAGTTTGTCCCTCGGCCATCAAACCAGCAATAACTAAAGCTGCACCAGCTCTCAGATCAGTCGCTTTAACACTTGCTCCACGCAAACCACGTCCACCTGTGTATAAAATATGACCATTTGTTGTTGATATATCTGCGTCCATTTTAGCTAATTCAAAAACATGGTTTACACGTTTTTCGTAAATCGTATCAACAATTGTACCACGACCATTAGCTGTTAGCAAAAGAGGGGTAATCGGTTGTTGCAAATCAGTTGCAAAGCCTGGGTAAGGAGCTGTTTTAATATTAATTGCTTTCAAATTAGACTGTTCTTCGACAAAAATACTATCCTCGGATACAGTCATTCGAACTCCCATTTCCTCTAACTTAGCAATAAATCCTTCTAAGTGTTCGTAAAGAACATTATTTATACGAATTCCCTTGCCCACTGCAGCAGCTAAAGATATATATGTTCCCGCTTCAATACGGTCTGGAATTACCTGATGATGCGTTCCGTGTAAGTTTTCAACACCATCAATAATGATAATATTGGTTCCAGCACCACGGATATGGGCACCCATATTATTCAAGAGGGTAGCAACATCAATAATCTCAGGTTCACGAGCTGCATTTTCAATAATAGTACGACCATTTGCTTTAACCGCAGCAATCATCGTATTGATCGTTGCTCCCACACTAACCGTATCCATGTAAATACTTGCACCATGAAGTCCCGTTTCTTTGGCAGATAACTTCATATTATCTCCCTCGTAGCTAACAGTTGCTCCCATAGCTTCAAATGCCTTAAGGTGTAGGTCAATCGGACGAGGACCGAGATCACATCCACCAGGTAAACCAACAGTGGCTTCGCCAAAGCGACCTAAAAGACTTCCATAAAAATAATAAGATGCACGAAGACTATTGATTTTTCCATAAGGCATTGGAATATTTTGAACACCTCTTGGATCAATCTCTAACACATCGTCATAACGCTTAACGGTAGCCCCCATTAACTCCATGATTTCGACAAGACTAGCAACATCGGAAATATCTGGAACACAATCCAAAGTCACAACATCATCAGCCAAAATAATAGCTGGAATTAAGGCCACAACGCTATTTTTAGCACCACTAATAGTGATTTCACCTTGCAAGGGCAATCCACCATTGATAACAATTTTTCTCATTTTAAATTTTTTATACTCTTTCAAAATTTCTAAAAAGGTCCTACGTTAAAGTATATCATAAATTCACCCTTTTTTCCATCATTTTCAATTATATTAGCTGAATCGTATTTGTTGGTAGCTGAGCTTTCTTAAAAAGTTTTGCCCCTTTTTTGCCCCCTAAATACAAAAATAGCCCTTCGGATAAAATCCGAGGGGCTAGAAACGTTGTTAAATCAACGATTATTTTTTCAAGTTGTAGAATGATTTCAATCCACGGTATTCTGCTACTTCACCAAGTTGGTCTTCGATGCGAAGCAATTGGTTGTATTTAGCGATACGGTCTGTACGTGAAAGTGAACCAGTCTTGATTTGTCCTGCGTTAGTTGCAACTGCGATGTCAGCGATTGTTGAATCTTCAGTTTCACCTGAACGGTGTGATACAACGGCAGTGTAACCAGCTTCTTTAGCCATTTCGATAGCATCGAAAGTTTCAGTAAGAGTACCGATTTGGTTAACTTTGATAAGGATTGAGTTAGCAGCACCTTCTTGGATACCACGTGCAAGGTAGTCAGTGTTTGTTACGAAGAAGTCGTCACCAACAAGTTGTACTTTCTTACCAAGACGTTCAGTAAGAGCTTTCCAACCATCCCAGTCGTTTTCATCCATACCATCTTCGATAGTGATGATTGGGTATTTGTTAACCAATTCTTCAAGGTAGTCGATTTGTTCTGCAGATGTACGAACAGCAGCGCCTTCACCTTCAAATTTAGTGTAGTCGTAAACTTTACGTTCTTTATCGTAGAATTCTGATGAAGCACAGTCAAATCCGATAAATACGTCTTTACCTGGAACATATCCAGCAGCTTCGATCGCAGCAAGGATAGTTTCAACACCGTCTTCAGTTCCTTCGAAACGAGGAGCGAATCCACCTTCGTCACCTACGGCAGTTTCCAAACCACGTGATTTAAGGATTTTCTTAAGAGCGTGGAAGATTTCAGCACCGTAACGAAGAGCTTCTTTGAATGTTGGCGCACCAACTGGCAAGATCATGAACTCTTGGAAAGCGATTGGAGCGTCAGAGTGAGAACCACCGTTGATGATGTTCATCATTGGAGTTGGAAGAACTTTAGTGTTGAATCCACCAAGGTAGCTGTAAAGTGGGATTTCAAGGTAGTCAGCAGCAGCACGAGCTACAGCGATAGACACACCAAGGATTGCGTTAGCACCCAATTTACCTTTGTTAGGAGTACCGTCAAGAGCGATCATAGCACGGTCGATAGCTTGTTGATCACGTACATCGTAGCCGATGATAGCTTCAGCAATGATGTTGTTTACATTGTCAACAGCTTTTTGTGTACCAAGACCACCGTAACGAGATTTGTCACCGTCGCGAAGTTCAACTGCTTCGTGTTCACCAGTAGAAGCTCCTGATGGAACCATACCACGTCCGAAAGCACCTGATTCAGTGTAAACTTCTACTTCAAGTGTTGGGTTACCGCGTGAGTCTAGGACTTCGCGAGCGTAAACATCAGTAATAATTGACATTTTTTACTCTCCTTATGAGTTAAATTTTTTACACCTCTATAATACCTTAAAACCCCTCCTTTTTCAAGAAAAAACGTTATCTTTGTGCAAATTTTCCTTAACTTTATAAAGTAATCGCTTTCTTTTGTCTGTTTTATTCTAACTTTTATGATATACTGTTTTCATGACAGATTTATCAAAACAATTACTTGAAAAAGCTCATGGTGGGCCAAAATTAAATCCAGATGAGCAAAGACGCTATCTTGGTACTTTTGAGGAAAGAGTTCTTGGATATGCAGATATTGATACGGCAAATAGCCCTCAATTAGAAAAAGGATTTTTATCTATCTTAGAAAACCTTCAAGAAAAGGCTGAGCCTCTATTTGTTAAGATTTCCCCAACTATCGAATTTGACAAGCAAGTTTTCTACTTAAAAGAAGCTAAAGAAACTGATAGTCAAGCTACCATTGTATCTGAAGAGCATACTTCTTCTCCTTTTGGCCTGATTATCCACACCAATTCACCAGTTCAAGTAGAAGAAAAGGACCTTCGACTTGCTTTTGCAAAACTTTGGGAAGTTAAAAAGGAAGAACCAGCCAAAACATCCATCTGGAAGAAATGGTTTGGCTAAATCTTACTCAGACTTAATAAACGCCCAATATTGGCAGCCGTGTGCTCCAGATAGACACTGGCATTGTTCAAACTATCTTCTAGAGGTTCACTTTTCTCCAAAATAGAAAAGGCAGCTTGGATATTTTCAAATGGTAGGGAAGGTAAATCTTCAGCGAGACTGCCACAAATAGCGACAACAGGAACTCCAACAGGGGTTCTTTTTGCTACACCAATTGGTGCTTTCCCAACAAAGCTTTGACGATCTAGCCTTCCTTCTCCAACAATAACCAAGTCAGCATCAGAAATTTTCTTATCAAAGTCAATCAAGTCTAGGCAGGTGTCAATTCCAGACACGATATTTGCCTGTGCAAAGGCACACAAACCGCCAGCAATGCCTCCACCAGCTCCTGCTCCTTTAATTTCCAATGTTGCAGGGGAGACTTTTTCATAAAAATCTTGTATTGCCTGATCTACGGTCTCAAACATAGTGGGATTTAGGCCTTTTTGCTTGCCAAAAGTGTAGGTCGCACCTTGATGACCACATAAGGGACTCACGACATCTGCTAAAATACGAATTTGAACATTTTCAGGAATTTCATAGCGATTTTCTGTTGAAACAGAAGCTAAGTTTAGTAAGGATTGACCGCATGCAGGCAAGACATTTCCATCCTTATCATAAAATTGATAACCCAATCCAGCAGCGATCCCAATTCCTCCGTCATTACTGGCCGTGCCACCAACGCCGATATAGATTTCTGTAATCCCTTTAGCAATGAGATGACGAATCAATTCTCCAATACCACGAGTTTTGATTTGAAGTGGATTTCGTTTCTCTATCGGAATCTTTCCAAGACCAACCAAATCGGCAACTTCAAATAGCGCCAGTTCCCCTTTTTGAAAATAGCGCATGGCTTCTTTTTGTCCAAAAGGTCCTGTCACTTTGATCCATTTTTCTTCCATACCAAGAGAATGTCGAATAGCATCTACAGTACCTTCTCCCCCATCACCAACAGGGCAGAGGAGACATTCTACATCTGCTATTGATTGTTGGAAGCCTCTTTTAATAGCTTCAGCCACCTCTTCAGCTGTCAAGCTTTCCTTAAACGAATCCGGTGCAATTACAATCTTCATATTTTCCCTCATTCTAAAAAGTCAATCAAAGGAAGAACTTCTAAAAAATCCCTCTTATCAACATGATTAGGTATTTCTTTTTTCAGCACTTCTTTAGCACAAAAAGCAATTCCTAGTCCTGCTGATTTCAACATTAATAAGTCATTAGCCCCATCACCGATTGCAACTGTTCTTTCTTTGGGGAGTTTGAATTCCTTTCTCCATTGTTCTAGAGTTGCTTGTTTGACCTCAGGACTGATAATTTGTCCAACTAATTTTCCTGTTAGAAGACCATCTTTGACTTCAAGTTGATTGGCAGAGAAATAGGTAATCCCTAAAGATTTTGCTAATCTCTCAACTATTGGACTAAATCCACCAGACACCAAACCAACTAGGATGCCATTCTTTTGGAGAATAGAAACGAATTCCTGTGCATTTGGCGTTAGATGAATAGAGTTGAAAACTTTATCAAAGACCGAATCAGGTAGGCCTTTTAACAAAGCTACTCTCTCTCGTAAACTCGTTTCAAAATTCAACTCTCCTCGCATCGCCTGACTTGTAAGCCGCGAAATTTCCTCCTCACAACCTGCCTCCCTACCCAACAAATCAATCACTTCTTCTAAGATTAAGGTTCCATCAACATCCATGACACACAAGCCTTTTACTTGAGACATCAGTTCTCCTCTCTAAATAGCATCGAGTAGGGGATAATCTCTAGCCCCTCTCACACCACCGTACGTGCCGTTCGGC
>NZ_CAUQCJ010000021.1:0-29743 GCF_963516515.1 uncultured Streptococcus sp.
GCCCTTTACTCTTGTGAATGGTCATGAGCTCTACTGCATCTTTTGGCGGTGCGACAGCCACGCTTGCCAAATCGTGCTGGGCTTCTAAAACTTGGTTAATCATACCAATAAAACGCGACAAGCCCTTGAAATTGCTCTTTTCAAATTGATCAGCTCGCAGAGCTAGGGCATAGAGATTGGCCTGTCTAGCAGGACCATTTGGCAAAGCCCCAACATAGTCATAATAAAAACGGTCGTTGTAAATCTTCCAAATCAAGTCATAGAGGGAGTGGGTTTTGGCATACAAGCGCCAAGAAGCTAAGATATCCATGAACTGATTTAGTTTTTCAGCTAGTGCTAAGTGAATTAACTCTTTCTGGATTGTTGCCTGTTTTTGAGCGTTGACCAGTTTTTCATAGAGATTTTCTTGGACTTTATCCTCTGCTTTCTGAAGGGACAAACGTGCTAACTCGTCCTCGTCAAAGCCAAACATAGGAGACTTCATAAGGGCAACCAAGGCATAGTCCTGAAGAGGATTGTGAATGACACGAAGGGTGTCTAGCATGACTTGCACTTCTAGGGATTGGAGATAATTATTTTGCTCTCCGTCAGTTTTGACAGGAATCCCGTACTCAGACAGGGCGAGGAGAATCTGGTCATTACGACTGCGACTAGAGGTCAAAAGGGCAATTTCTTTAAAGACAACACCTTGTTCCTGATGGAGTTTCAGGATCTCCTTGATGACTAAGCGCATCTCACCAGTTAGTTTCGTTTCTGCTTGGCTCTCTTCTTCCTCACCTGTGTCGTCCTTATCGTAGAGGAAGAATTCTGCCTTGTTGTCAGGATTTGGAGTCAGTTTGGTATTGGCAAAAACAAGCTGGTGCATGTTATCATAGTTGATTTCGCCGACCTCTTGGTCCATGAGACGTTCAAAAACATCATTGGTTGCTGACAGCACTTCTGAACTACTACGGAAATTTTCTTTAAGGAGAATCAGCTTACCTTCTTGTGGATTTTGCGCATAGCGTTGGAATTTCTCATTGAAAATCTGCGGATCTGCCTGACGGAAACGGTAGATGGACTGCTTGATATCTCCCACCATAAAGCGATTGTGACCATTCGACAGCAATTCCAGCATCCGTTCTTGAATGTGGTTGGTGTCCTGATACTCATCAACCATGACTTCGTGGAAGCGCTCCTGATAAGCTTCGCGGACTTGCTGAAATTTCTCTAAAATCTCAATGGTATAATGGCTGATATCAGCGAATTCAAAGGCATTTTCCTGACGTTTACGCTGACGATAAGCTTCCACAAAATCACTCATGAAGGTTTGGAAAGTCTTAGCTAGTTTCCATGCTTCTCCATGATAACGTTCTTGATAGTCTAGAATGGTTATCTGGTCTGCTAATTGTCCTAGTTTAGCAAACTGGGCCTTTCTTTCTTCGTTGTAGGCATCCGCCAGTGGCTTCAAATCAGCCTTACGACTCGCATTGGTCAGAGCTCGACCGTTTTTCTCTTTTGAAATGGCGACAACACGCGCAAGCACTGCTTGATAAGCCTGACTATCGGACTCTTGATTTAAGGAGCCAATTTCATCTAAAATCAACTGAACATTTTCTAGATAAGCGGCCTTTGGAAACTCCTTGGCATCATTATCCAAATGATATCGGAAAAAGCTTTCCAAATCCCAAAGGGCTTGCAGGATTTGTGTGGTCAGTTTTTCTTTTTCACTGGTAAAATCAGCCTCTTCAAAACCTTTGAGGAAAGAGTCACTCAGCCATTTTTTAGGATTACTGGTGGATTGGAGGAAGTCATAGATTTTATAGACCTGCTGGCGCAGACCACGTTCATCTTTTCCACGTCCAGCAAAGTTTTTCAGCAAATGACTAAAGTTCTCTTTCTGTTTACCTTGATAATGGGCTTCAAAGACCTCGTGGAAGACTTCGTTTTTTAGAAGGAGTTGCTCGCTTTGGTTTTGTAAAATCCGGAAATTCGGCGCAATATCAATTAGATAGCCATGTTTGCCAAGGAATTTTTGTGTAAAAGAGTCCATGGTACCGATGGCAGCGTTGGGTAGGTCTGCCAACTGGCGTCCTAAGTGTTGTTTGAGCTCGACATCGCCACTTTCTTGGATTTGTTGACTGATTTTTTTCTCCAAACGTTCTTTAAGCTCGGTCGCAGCCTTGACGGTAAAGGTCGAGATAAAGAGCTGACTGATTTCCACACCACGCGCCAATTGATCCAGAATACGCTCTGCCATGACAAAGGTCTTCCCAGAACCAGCCGATGCTGAGACTAGGATATTCTGACCAGAAGTGTAGATAGCTTCGATTTGCTCGGCAGTTTTCTTTTGTTCCTTGCTCAAATTTGCTTCTGCTTCTTGCAATTTTTGAATTTCTTCCTCAGTTAAAAAGGGAATGTGCTTCATCGATGCAACTCCTCTCTTATTTTTTCAAACCAAGCTTGCTTGAGTTTCTCTCCGATAAGGCGCTTGCCATCAGCTAGGTCTAACTTCTCTAGAAAACGGGCTTGCCCCAAATGGTAATTGGCTTCAAATCCAGTAATAGCCTGGTGTTGCTGAACATATGGGGCAATACTTCTGCCATTTTCAGTATAGGGATTGATGGCGAACTGACCTGCTAAAATCTTCTCAGCTGCTTTCTTGTAAAGATGGGCATTGTAGTCCAGTAGGAGCTGGAATTCCTCATCTGTCAGTTGATTGGCCTTGTTTTTGTTATAAAATTCGCCTAAATGACTGCTTTCTTTTTCTAAAAAGAGGCCTTGGTATTTCATAGACTTGCTGGCTTCTACCACTGCTCCTGCTAAACTTTTAACAGCCATCAGAGCTTGGACTGGTTCAGCCATTTCCAAGTACATGGCACCGAAAAAGTGTTGCTCACCCTCTTTCTTAAGTGCTGCCAGATAAGTTGGCAGTTGGGAATTTAACCCATTAAAGAAATGGGGAAACTGAAACTGAGTTAGACTGGATTTGTAGTCTACTACTCCTATCGCCCCATCAGCTTTCAAACGGTCAATACGGTCAACCTTACCTCGTACAAAGACACTGCGACCATCGTCCAATTGAATAAAGGCTTGGTCTTTGCCGCCAAAATTCGCTTCCTCTTTGATGGTTTCAATAGCTGGATTATGGCGGAGAATGTGGCCAGTCGTCCGTGCAACATCAAGCAGAACTTCCTTGGTAAACTGGGCTTCCAAACTTTCTTGATAAATTGCTTCAAATTCCCGTTCTTGACTGGTTTCTTGAATAGCCTGTTCCAAACGTTGGTCAAAGGAATCTTCGTCAGGTAATTGCAAGGCCCGTTCAAAAATGCGGTGCAAGAAATTCCCGTGACTACGAGCATCTGGACGTAGGCGCAATTCTTCCTGTAAGCCTAGTACATAACGGAGGAAATAACTGTATTGGTTCCGGTAAAACTCCGTCAAACCAGAGGTAGACAGGTAAAATTCCTGATCAGCTGGATAGAGAGCCTGCAAGGTATCCTTGGTCAACTGCTTACTACTTGGACTGCTTGGGAGGGCTGGATTTTCCAGACCTTGCTGGTCTAGTTTTTTACCCATGACACGCGCCAATACTTTGACAAAGGTCAAATCTTGCTCACAATCACTCGTCTCGCCCTGCTGGTGAAAGGCAACCAGACTAGACAAAAGACTGTGATATGAACCCATATCTTCTTTAGACAGGCCTTTGTAATTCATCCTCTTCTCTTTCCGCCTAAATCCAAAATGGACCAGCTCTTGAAGATAGGCAGATTCCTTGCTTTCACTTTCATTAAAGAGGCTTGGAGCCGATAAGACCAACTGCTTACGAGCAGAATTGACCAAGGAAAGCATAGTGTAGCGATTTTTCTTGAGATTTTCACCGCTGGCAATCAGCAATTGTGCCCCTTCTGCTGTCTCTTGGTTTAAGCTTTGTCTCTCTTCATCTGTCAATAGACTGGTATTTTGCGCAATTTTTGGTAAATTGTCCTGAGTCAGCCCAATGGCATAGATAAAGTCAGTTGTCAGAGGAGCAATCAAATCATAGCTCTGCACCAGAACTGTGTCTACTGTTGCTGGAATAGTACGATACTGAGATAGACTCATCCCAGAATGGAGCAAGGCTAGAAAGTCCTCTAGACTAACCTGTGAACCAGCAAAAACGGTCGCAAATTGTTCTAAAACATGACAGAATGCCTTCCAAACTTCAGCTTGCCTTTCCTGTTCTAGAGTTTCCATAGTGGCTGTCAAATCTTGCAGTTGCTTGGTCACTGCTCCTTCTTTCAGAAAGATATTCCACTTTTGCAAGAGATTTTCAGCCTTCTGTTTTCGACTGGCAAACAGGGTTTCAAGAGGGGCTAAAATACGCAGACGAAGAGCATTTAAACGCCCTAAATCAAATTTTCCATGGTGGGATTTGGTGAAGGTTTGCTGAAAGGCTGGCAAGCCATTGATACCAAGATAACGGATATATTGCTCAAATGCGTCAATATCAGCCTGATTAAGATCGGTATACAAACCAGTTCTTAGAAAATTAATCAAATCCTCCTGACGGAAACGATAGCGTTTTAAAGCCAAGATAGACTCGACAAACTGTGTCAAGGGATGATGCGCCATGGATTCGCTTCTGCCAAGATAAAAAGGAATCTGATACTGGTCAAAAATCGTTTTTAGAGATAACTGATAAGAAGCTACATCCCCCAAGAGAATGCGAAAATACTTGTAACTCAGGTCTGGATTGGCATGTAATTTCTGACGAATGCTACGGGCTACTAACTCCAACTCTTCCTTTTGTGTCAAGCAAGACCAGATTTGCAGGTTTTCACGATCCTTATCATCAATCTCCAAGGAAAGTTCTGAAA
Organism: uncultured Streptococcus sp.; assembly: GCF_963516515.1. GTDB lineage: Bacteria > Bacillota > Bacilli > Lactobacillales > Streptococcaceae > Streptococcus. Next base: position 4,839 of record NZ_CAUQCJ010000021.1, read on the forward strand.
AGTCATAGGACGATTCCAATAAACGAGAGGCCTTGTCAAAACTATCTATCTCATCATGAGTTTGAGAACAATCCTGAGCAGGTGTTTGGTATTTAGAGGCTAGATGATGGAGAAACTCCACACTGGCTTGGTAGAGATTGCCTTCAGAGAATGGACTAGTATAGGCCTTCTTACTAGCATAAGCCCCAATGACAATCTCAACACCCTTGCCATGAAGTAGGTCCACAATCCGCTCTTCCTCGGCAGAAAAACGGGTAAATCCATCAATAACCAAGGCGATTTGACTAAAATCACTACTTACCTTATTATTCTCAATAGCTTCAATCAAATGGGACAATTGACTTCCCTGAGCCAACTGGTCTTGATTGAGATAGGCCGTTACTTTCTCAAAAATCAAGAGTAAATCTGCTCTCTTATCCTCATCTGTCAAACTTTCCAAGTCCAAAAAATTCATCTGAGCAGTTGCTATCTCATGATAAAGTTCCATCAACTGCTGGATAAACTGAGGATCCTGCTTGATAGCTCCATAAACACGTAAATCCTTAGGATCAAGTTCGGCAAGACATCTGTAAAAGACCATCCCAAGCCCGATGTCATCTAAACTGGTTTTAGCAGGCAAGTCATTCAAGACCAGGTAACGAGCCATTTGAGCAAAGCGCGTGACGGTAATCGCAAAAGAAGCCTGCTGGAACAAGCATTCCAGCACGGCGCGTTCCTTTTCAAAAGAAAGAGAGTTGGGGGCAATGTAGAAGACCCGCTTGCCAGCAGCAACTATCTCCTCTGCCTCTCTAGTTAGAATTTCTGTCAAAGAAGTCCGAATATCAGTATAAAGTAATTTCATCTCTGCCTCGTTGGAATTTTTCATTACCTTTTATTATACCATGATTAGCCCGAAGATTCCTCCTCCTTTCCTCTAAAATATGCTATAATAATACCAAAAGATAAAGAAGGAAGAACTATGATTAAACTACTAGCCTTGGATATGGACGGAACCCTCCTCAATGAAGCCAAGGAAGTCCCACAAGCTCACATTACTGCCATTCACCAAGCTATTGAAAAAGGTGTCAAACTAGTTCTCTGTACGGGTCGCCCGCTTTTCGGTGTCCTCCCCTACTACAAAAAACTGGGTCTTGACCTCCAGAATGAGTATGTGATTGTTAATAACGGTTGCTCAACTCACCAGACTAGCGATTGGAGTCTGGTTGATTGGCAAGAACTCAGCCCAGATGACATCGAATACCTCTATGACCTAGCTGAAAAAAGTGATGTTCAGTTGACTCTTTTTGATGAGGAACACTATTTTGTCCTCGGTGGTAAGCCTAATGAAATCATTCAAAATGATGCCAAGCTAGTCTTTTCAGACCTGACTGAAATTTCCCTTGAGGAAGCGACTAGTGGCAAGTACCGTATGTTCCAAGGGATGTTTTTGGGGACAGAGAGCCAAACGGACGATTTTGAGAAGCGTTTTGCTACAGAACTCTGTCAACGATTCAGTGGAGTGCGTTCGCAGCCTGTTATTTATGAAGCCATGCCACTTGGAACGACAAAGGCTACCGCTCTTTCTCGTCTAGCTGAGATTTTGAAGATTGATTCCTCAGAAATCATGGCCATGGGCGATGCCAATAACGATATTGAAATGCTCCAGTTTGCAGGCCTTGGTGTTGCAATGGGAAATGCCAGCGATTATGTCAAATCTCTTGCGGATGCCGTTACAGCAAGCAACGAAGAAGACGGCGTTGCGCGTGCCATTGAGAAATATATTCTATAATTAAGAAGCCCAGTTCGTGTCAACTGGGTTTTGATATTTAAGAATTCCTAAAACTTTAGAAACTCTTTAGAAATCCTTGAGCTTTCTTTGATTTCTATACTTTATACTAAAGTTATCAAAATAAATCAAAAGGAGAGAATCATGAAAACAGTACTTGACATTCATGGATTGTCCAAAAACTTTGACAAACAAGCTATTCTTCAGGATCTTCATCTAACGATAAGAGAGGGAGATATTTATGGACTTATAGGGAAGAATGGAGCTGGGAAAACCACCTTGATAAAAATCATAACGCAACTACTGTTTGCGGATAAAGGAACTGTTTCCCTCTTCTCCAGCAAAACGGAAAATGAGTGGAGCAAGTCTCTATCTCGAGTAGGTTCAGTGATCGAATCACCTGTAGCTCATAATCACTTAACAGCCTATCAAAATCTGAAATATTACTGTATGATTCGTCATATTCCAAATGCTGATCAAGTCATTCGAGAAACGCTGGACTATGTCGGTTTGCCAGATACAGGTAAAAAAGTTTTTCGTGATTTCTCTCTAGGAATGAAACAAAGACTTGGCATCGCCATTGCCCTCCTATCTAAACCAGACTTCCTGATCTTAGATGAACCTATCAATGGTCTCGACCCAATCGGTATCAAAGAATTTCGACTCATGATTCAACGCCTCAATCAAGAAAAAGGAATCACCATTCTCATCTCTAGCCATATCTTGTCAGAACTCTATCTCGTAGCAAATCGTTTTGGTATTTTAGATCAAGGTAAGATTATCCGTGAAATCAGCAAAGCTGAATTTGAAACACTAAGTGAGGATTATATTGTGCTTAAGACAGCTGACCAAGAGAAAGCTTGTCAAGTATTGAAAGAACAAATCCAGCTCCAGTTCAAGGTTGTTAATCCAGAAAATGAAATTCATATCTTTGGTCAGGAACAAGATGTCAAACAGATTCTCAAAGAATTAACCTTGGCAGATGTCTCTATTGACGAGATTTACTACGCACGTCAAAACCTAGAAGAATACTTCACTCAATTGGTCCAATAGGAGGAAAATCATGATACATACCATTCAAGCAGACTTTTACCGTCTTTTCCGTTCCAAAGGTTTTTGGATCATAGAATTCATTCTCTTTTCTCTCATGCTAATGGGTGCAAGTATAGGAGCTACTGGCCATCTGATGGCAATCCAGACAGAGGAGCCAGAAATTCCAACCCATGGTTGGGACGGTGTACAAGCCCTGATTAACGCATCTAGTCAAGGTTCAAACCTCGTTTTTCTCTGTATTATTCTAACTTGCCTAGTTTTAGGTGTTGATTTAATCGGAAAGCTCTATAAAAATAGTTTGACAGTAGGTGTTTCTCGTACAGAGTTTTTCCTTGCTAAAGCCTTTGTAGTGGCTTGTATTGCACTATTGCAACTTATCATCAGCCTTGTTATTGCCTTTATTCCAGCAACTATCTTAAATGGATTTGGAACTATGCCTGATGGCTTTATTGGAAATCTACTGATAACCATTTCCCTTCAATTCCTTTGCCTCCTTGCTTGGCTTTCCATTGTTTCCTTTATTCTCTATGTGAGTCATTCTTATCTTGCAGTATTTATTGGGTATTTGGTCAGCTCTATCTTACTTTCTATGCCAATGCTCATCTTCCCAAGTATCAAAATTTTGCCATATTTATCATTGCAGTTTTTCTATGCTATGACTGCTAATAGTGAATCCATTTTCTATACACTTATAGTTACCTTAGCTGTTATTGTAATCTTTAATCTAAGTGGACTGGCAGTTTTCAAAAAGAAAAGTCTATAAAAAAGACCTCCTCTAGCCTACAGAGGAGGTTTCTTTTTGTTAAAAATAAATGAAAACCGACAACCATTTCCCATCTGTGCTTAGTTTCATCTCTGTACCGAGAAGATGACATAATTCCTCAGTGATATAAAGGCCTAAACCAGAGGATTCTTCCGTATCTGATAGATTTTCAGAATAAAAACGGTTGCTGAGATTTTCTATTTTTTTGATGGGCTGTTTAACAAGGTTTGCAATCTCTAAGACAAGCTGTTCCTTTTCCTTTCTCAAAGATAGACGCGCTTCTTCCTTGCCATGTTTGAGGACATTTCCAAGCAGATTTTGTAAAATTCGATCCAGCAAGTCTTCATCAGTCCTCATTTTTAAACCAGCTTCAACCTTAAAATCAAGCGTGATATTTGCCGCCTGAAAAACATCATAATAAGCCAAAGTCTTTTTGGTGATAAAAGCTGAAAGATCCACTTCTTCCAGTTTCGGTTTGACAGCTCCTTCCATCAAACGACGATATTCTAGGAGAGCCTCCAAACGTTTAGAAACTAAATCAAGATGCTGGGCTATTTTTTGTAAGGTTTCTGCTTTGTCTTCAGGAGACTTTATCAATTGTTGGGTGTAGCCTGAAGCGATAGTCAAAGGTGTCCGAATATCATGGGCGATATTGCTGATGGCCATATCCAGAGTCTGCTTTTCCCTTTTCATCACTAACCGAGATTGTTCTACTTCCTGAAATAGATTCTCAATCTGCTGGTAGAGATGTAAAAAATGTTTGGAAAAAATGCTGACTCCGACTCTTTTCATACTACCTGTAAGAATCTTGTCTTCAATCTGTTGACTCAAGTTTTTAAGTGCTAGATGGTAGCGAATTAATACAATCAATAAAATAATTAGGAGTATCAGTAGAACAAAGATTATCATGTAGGTCATTGCTTGTCTCCTTTTAATCTTACCCCAACTCCCCAAATGGTTTCAATATATTCTTGATTTGGGTCAAGCTGGTTTAATTTTTTACGAAGATTACTCAAATGCGTATTGAGAGTATTATCTCCAGGTAGATAGCTATCCTCCCAGACCAATTCATAAAGTTCTTCCTTGGTGAAAATTTTCTTAGGATGTTTGAGGAGAGTTTGGAGAATCAAGCATTCTTTTTTGGCAAGGCGAATGATTTCCTGACTATTTTTGATTTCAAAACTTTCTGCATCAAACTGGATATTTTTCAAGTTTTGTGGCAGATTTTCAGTTTTTTCTATTTCCATAGGCTGTTTTTCTGCGCTTTGACGTAATTGAACAGTAACTCTGGCAAAGACTTCGTCCAAATCAAAAGGCTTGACTATGTAATCATTGGCACCGTCTAAGAGGTATTGACTGATTAACTTCTTATCGCTCAAAGCCGTTAGCATAATGACTGGAGTTTGACTTTGTTCCCTGATGGCTTTTAAAACCTGATCCCCATTTTTCCCAGGAAGCATGATATCTAGCAAAACGAGGTCAATCCCACCTTGGTCAAAACGCATGATTCCTTCTGTACCAGAAAAGGCTTGAATCACCTCATGCTCCTCAGTAAGAAGCGTTCGTAAAATCTCTTGAATGTCACTATTGTCTTCAATAACCAATATCCTAGCCATAAACACCAACCTTTCTGCAACTATTATAGCATGTTTTATTGATAAAGCTTAAACAGAAAAGCTCCTCGCATAAAAAGCGCGAGAAAATCAAAGCTCAGGCGATTGTCACAAGTCACGGGAGAATTGTTTCTTTTGATATTGCGCTGAACTATTGCCACGATATGAAGGTCTTCAAAAAGTGTCGCAGAAATAAAAGTAAAACGTTTAAAATATTTTCAATAACCTATCGAAATCATCGTAAACACTTCGGATTACGAATGAATGTGATTGCTGTGGTATTATTAACTGTGAACTAGGATTTTATAGTAACAGGTAGTATAACAGAAACATCACACATTTTCCAAATTTCACGTAATACCATTTATGGCTGGTTAAAGCTAAAAGAGAAGACAGGAGAATTAAACCATCAAGTAAAAGGAACAAAACCAAGAAAGGTTGATAGAGATAGACTTAAAAACTATCTTACTGACAAACCAGACGCTTATTTGACTGAAATAGCTTCTGAATTTGACTGTCATCCAACTACTATCCACTATGCTCTCAAAGCTATGGGCTACACTCGAAAAAAAAGAACCACACCTACTATGAACAAGACGCAGAAAAAGTAGCTTTATTTCTTAAAAGTTTTAATAGTTTAAAGCATCTAGCACCTGTTTATATTGATGAAACAGGATTCGATACTTATTTTTATCGAGAATATGGTCGCTCTTTAAAAGGTCAGTTAATAAGAGGTAAAGTATCTGATGGAGTGGTTCAAAATGAAACTCCTGCTTGCTTTAAAGACACCTCATGTCATTGTCATGGACAATGCTAGTTTTCATCCCAAGAACATCTTGGATGAACTCTGCATCCAAGATAAACACTTTTTCTTACCCCTACCACCTTATTCACCAGATTTGAATCCTATTGAGCAAGCTTGGGCTATATTGAAAAAGAAAGTGATGGATTTATTAAGGGAAGTCCCAAATATTTTTGAATGTTTAGAGCGCTTTTTTAAAACTAATTGACTATGTCATTTAAATTTTGCTAAAGATTCAAATCTCTTCATAATCACAGTTAAACGCCAACGGTAGAGCGCCCCACTCACAATCAGGCTAATAATCAAACCAATCCAGTATGAATAAGCGCCAAAATCTGTTAGAGAATCAAATACCATAGCCACTGGAATTGCTACGCCCCAATAACCAACCAAACCAAGGTAGAAAGGAATAACTGTATCCTTATAACCCCGTAAAATTCCCTGAAGCGGTGCTGCAAAGGTATCTGCTAACTGAAAGAAAAGACTATAAGTTAAAAAACGCGCTGTCAAATCGATAAATTCTGGGTCGTTACCATAAAGACTGGCCACATTTCCTCGAAAAATGTAAAGGAAGGATAAGGTGAAGGCCGCAAAAATGAGGGCAGTCCACCTTCCTAGACCAATATATGTTTTCGCATCATCAAATCGCTTGGCTCCCACTTCATAGGAAACGACAATGGCCATAGCCGATGAGATACTCATAGGAAAGGCGTACATGAGACTTGAAAAATTCATAGCTGACTGGTGACTAGCAATAATCAAGGATGAGAACTTCGCCATAATCAAACCAACCACAGAAAAGATAGCCACTTCCGCAAAGACAGTTCCCCCAATAGGCAGACCTAAGCGAACTCCTTCCTTAATTTTATCCATATTAAATGGAATTCGTCTTTCAAGGTGTAGGGCTTTGAGCTTCTCCTGTTTAAATAAAACCAGAACAGAAATACCCAGCAAGACCCAATAGACCAAAGAAGTACCTAATCCAGAACCAGCACCTCCCAGTTCTGGAACACCAAATGCACCGTAAATCAAGAGATAGTTAAATCCACTATTGAGAGGGAGTAACAAAAGCATGAGATACATAGACAGTTTGGTCAACCCCAGCGAATCCAGCAAGGAACGAATGACACTAAAGAGCAACAAGGGGATAATCCCGATAGATAAAAACCAGAGATAGCGAACCGCTACTGCCGCCACCGGCGCTTCTAGTCCGATATGATTCAAGATTGGTGGCGCCAAGAAAAGTACCATCCCCAGCAAGAGCACGGATAGGCCCAAGGCCAGATAGATGAACTGGTAAAAATCTGACGCAACTTCTTCCTTTTTACCTCGACCAAGATGGTGACCAATGATGGGCACCAAGGCCGATACAATCCCTGTTAGAAAGGTAAAGAAAGGATTCCAGATACTGGTTGCCATTGATACACCAGCCAAGTCCATGGTATTGTATTGACCTGTCATAGTCGTATCAACAAAGGAGGCAGAATAATTTGCAAATTGATAAATCAGGATAGGGAAAAATATCTTTAAAAATAAGATAAACTTGTCTTTAAAATGATGGGTTTGGTACATATAGGCTCTCTATTCTTTTTGTTTACAGAGCAGACTCCCACCTAGTTTTGATAGACAATTTGTCCCTTACAGATGGTATATTTAACCTGCCCTTTTAAGGTTTCACCGATGAATGGTGAATTAGCTGCTTTGGAAGCAAAATGGGAGTCCACAAGGCGGTCAGCCTTAGCATCAAAAATAGTGATGTCCGCTGGACCATTCTCAGCCAAGTAACCTGCTTCAAAGTTGTAAAGCTTGGCTGGGTTGTATGTCATTTTTTCGAGTAATTCCATCAAGCTTAACTCCCCAGCTTCGACCAAATAGGTCAATCCGAGGGAAAGAGAGGTTTCCAAACCAGTCATACCAGATGGTGCCTTGGTAATATCTTCAACATTTTTCTCATCTGCATGATGAGGGGCGTGATCTGTCGCAATGACTGTAATGACACCTGACTTGAGACCTTCAATCACGGCACGACGGTCTGATTCCAAACGAAGCGGCGGATTCATCTTAGCATTGCTTCCTTGTGTCAAAAGGAGCGCTTCGGTCTTAGAAAAATGCTGTGGCGCTACTTCTGCTGTTACTTGCGCTCCCAATCCTTGAGCAAACTCCACTACTTTAACACTTTCTTTCTTAGACAAATGCTGAATATGAACATGGGCCTTGGTTGCATAGGCAATCATGACATCACGCGCCATCATAGCATACTCAGCCACCCCAGTTGCACCACAGATATGGAAATGTTCTTTAGCAATGTTTTCATTAAAGCCAAGAATACCGTTCAAACCTGGATCTTCCTCATGGAGACTAATAAAGGTATTAAGCTTTTTGGCTTCCTCCATGGCTTCCTTGACAACTTTACTGCTTTCAAGTGGAATGCCATCATCTGAAAATCCAACTGCTCCAGCTTCTAAAAGTTCCTTAAAGTCAGTCAAGTCTTGCCCATTAAAGTTTTTAGTAATGGTCGCAACCGTCTTGACATTAATCTTCTCCTTGGCAGCTGACTGGAGAACTTCTTGCAAAGTCTCAACGTCTGAAATGGTTGGACTAGTATTAGCCATCATGACAACAGTTGTAAAACCACCTGCAGCGGCTGCTAGGGCACCAGTATGGATATCTTCCTTGTGGGTCTGACCAGGTTCACGGAAATGAACATGAATATCGACCAAGCCAGGAGCAACTACAAGACCTGTAGCATCTATGATTTCTGCTCCTTCTTCCGTGATCTCAGGCGCAATTTTGACAATTTTCCCATCTTGGACTAAGACATCACACACTTGATCCAAACCAGACTTGGGATCCATTACACGACCGTTTTTGATTAGTAGCATCTGCTTTCTCCTTTATTCATAGAAATCGACTTGGGTATCCAACAATTTATCCCCATCATAAACAAACTTGGCTGAAAAGAAGGGTTTATCTTCTAAAAGCCACTCAACAAAGGTATGGTCACCTTCCCAAGTCGGCTTTCTCAAAACCTCGTCATAAGGAACCCATTCTAGCGTTCCCTCGTTGCAATCAATCAAGTCCCCTTCAAACTCCGTCACTTTAAAAACATAGGTGTACCAGTCTAAATCTGGCGTGAATTCAGGAAAAGTGATGACACCTTTTAGAACTGGCTTGGCTTTGAGCCCTGTCTCTTCGAGGATTTCACGCGCCGCGCATTCCTGAGGCGTCTCTCCTCGCTCTAGCTTCCCACCCACACCAATCCATTTGCCTTCGTGGACATCATTAGGCTTCTTATTACGATGGAGCATGAGCAGTTCTTTCCCGTTATCAATGTAGCAAATCGTCGCTAACTGAGGCATATTTTCTCCTTATCTAAGCCAATCGATTGGCTCTTGTCCTGTATCTTCTAAAAAAGCATTGGCCTTTGAAAAAGGCTTGGAACCCCAAAATCCTCTGTAAACCGATAAAGGACTGGGATGAGCTGATTCGATAATCAAGTGCTGAGGATTGGTAACTAAGGCCTTCTTCTTACGTGCATAGGCTCCCCAAAGTATAAAGACCACCGGCCTATCTAGATGATTGACCACCTGAATCACAGCATCTGTAAATGGCTCCCATATCTGCCCAGCATGACCGTTGGCCTGACCAGCAGGAACAGTCAAACAAGCATTAAGAAGCAAGACTCCTTGCTCAGCCCAAGCCGTCAAATCATGGGATTTCTTAACTCCTATATCATCTGACAATTCTTTCAAGATATTTTGCAAGGATGGCGGAGCTGGGATAGAGTCAGGTACAGAAAAACTCAAGCCCTGCGCTTGACCTGGCCCGTGATAGGGATCTTGCCCTAGAATCACCACCTTCACGTCTTCTAGGGGTGTGGTCAAGAGAGCCTGAAAAACCTTTTCCTTGGGTGGATAAATAGTCCCCTGAGAATAGACCTGCTCCATAAACTGATTGATTTTCCCGAAATAACCCTCAGGTAATTGCGCCTTAATCAAAGCATGCCAAGACGAGTGTTCCATAGCCGACTCCTTCGTTTTTACTGCCTCTATTATAGCAAAAAGTGGCTGTCTAAACCACTTTTTACAGTTTATCTAAGCAATCCAGCAAGTCTTTATAAGAATGGACTTCGTAAGTCGGCTGGGCTTGTGTGTAATTTTCAACGCGATGAGGATTGTACCAGATAGTGTCAATCCCAGCATTATTGCCACCTTGAATGTCGGCGGTTAGGGAATCTCCAATCATCAGTGCTTTCTCTTTGCTAAACCCTGCAATCTGCTGACCAATCTTTTCATAAAAGAGAGCATCAGGCTTTTGTGTTTGCAATTGTTCAGAGATAAAGACTTGATTGAAATAAGGTGCCAGACCAGATTGAAGCAAACGCCCTGTCTGAATGGCAGTAATGCCATTTGTTGCAGCATACAGCTCATAATCTCGCTCGATAAGGCTATCCAAGAGTTCATGAGCGCCTGAAAAAGTTTGCCCCTGCTGGGCGAGGTAAAATTGGTAACTCTGGGCTAGAAAACTACCGTCTTTTTCCTGTCCAAAGTGAGCAAATAGACGAGAAAAGCGCGTGTTAACCAGCTCTTGTTTACTAATTTTCTTTTGCTCCAAGTCCTTCCAGAGAGCCTTGTTCATAGGAACATAATAGTCTTTATAAGCCTGAATATCTGCAATTCCTTCTTCTTTTAGGAGTTGCGTTAGAGCCACATCCTCAGCAGCATCAAAATCAAGAAGAGTGTGGTCAAGGTCGAAAAGTAAAAATTTATAGGACAATTTGAGAATTTTCCTTTCTAAGATAAACAACATTCACTTCAGCCAGTTGTTTAATGTAAAAACTTAAAAGTGGTATAGTATCACAAAAATAATCGTTCCAATTGATTAACTAACCCATACTATTCTAGTGAATTATAGAAAAATCTCCTATAAATTCGAGCAATAGTTAAAATACATACAAATATGACTCCCAAAATAGATAATACTATTTTCACAAAACTCATTTCCGAACCTATGACATATGTATGAAAAAGAGGGGCTAGTCCTACACATAGAGACAATAGATAACTACTAAATCTTATCTCACCAATTCCTGCAAAAAAATGTTTCATTTTAAATATCCCAATTTTACCTTTCATCTTTATAATCCAATAATCCATTAACAAATATTTTGATTTCTCTTTCTTTTGAAAAATCTTGACAGCAAATTTACTCCACTTAATGCCACTAAGATTTCAATGGGCAAAAAATAGTAATCCCATATCAAATGAGAAATCAGCAATGTTAGAAATAGTATACAGTCAATATAACTATTCTGAAAATACTCTGTAATTACATAATACAGAAATGCCACAACCACTGCAATTAAAACAATCATCATAATACTATTATCCTGTCCTTCTCACTAACTCTATTTCCAAAACTTCATTTTTGGGGGACTTAGTAACGCAATTCCAATTAGCAATACACCTAATATAAATAAAAGTATTTCCCAAAATTTATTCTCAGTTTTAATAAAAGGTATAAGATACATACTAACCAATATGGAACTTACTCCTAAAAGAGCAAAGACCACTCTGACTCTATCACTTAGTTTAAACATATTTAATTCCCCATAAAATAAGCAGTGGCTACGTTTACTGTAACATTCCCCCGTCTTTATGTAGAGATAATCCCCTATCAGTACACCTCATCTCTTCTTACTCAATAGCAGCATAATTATTTGGTGATACGAGTTTCATAAGATTTCTCCTCTTTAACGTTGCATGGTTAGGATAGTTCTCTAATCAGTAATCGTTGACTGCGTTTAAAGCACTTTGTTACCTAGATAAAATACCCTTTCTCTACCTGATTTGATTTTAAAGAGAAGTAAGATTTAACCATATTTATCTCATTTCTTATTTTTAAATAATTCATACTCTTTTTCTCTGATAAAGGGAAGTGAGAAATTAGAAAAAATTAGTAGAATTGAAAATAGGTATCCATCTTTTTGCATTGCTAAAACATAGCCTAAAAATAAATAGACAATCAAATCTAGTACAAAAAGAGAAAATATCCTCCTTTTCATTACCTTACTTTTCTTAAAGATTCTGTTTAATAGAATCTTTATCGTAGTATCTACACAAATTTTTATCAAAAAGATAAGAGCCAGTACATGATTATCAACTTTGGCATGAAGAATAAATGGAAATATAGTTAATATAAAACTAGAAATCTCTAAATATTTTATCCAAGGAGATTGAGACATCTTACTTTTAAACTGACTGATTTTCCTATACTCACTAGCTAATCTAGTATCAAAATCTTTACCAATTTTATTAAAGATTAAAAACTCCAGGATAAAAATACTGATTAATACGATATAAGTAGAAACCTTTCCTGGGAAATATTTATTGATTAAAATCGGGAAACTAATTAACAGAATTGAGTTTATAGCCAGACAAATGGATACTATTTTATTCTTCACAGAGTATATAGGGAGCGATACTATTGAATAGAGAAATGCTAAAAAAATAAGCAAGAGATACTCAGTACTGCTAATTAACGGCGCCCTTAATGATAAAAATAGATAGGCACCCCACAAGATGATATGCGCTTTACGAATTGACTCTAGATTACTCATCTACCTACTCCTAATATGTAAAGGGAATCTATTTTTAGTTCCCATTCTCTTTCCAACTAGTCATAAGCGTTTTATTATATTTCCTTCTTCTACATTAGGTAAAGTTGAAATACATTTTTTGCAAGTGAAAATATAATTGTTATTTAGAGACCCAAAATATCTATCCCTCTTCTAGACACAAACCAAGTCAGATTAAAGATACAAATATAATGGTAGGGCTTTCTTTTACTTTAGACTACCATAAAACAAGGAATCTTTCAACAAAATTCATTGGCAAAACACTATCCTATACAATTGACAGCTCAAATCTTTCAGAATAGAACAATCCTAACTATCGAATACACTAACTTCATAAATATCCATGTGATTATAGACCTAGAATTCCTATAAACTAAATGTTTTCGTACTATTCTAAGCCATTGATTACCTTAAATTTTAATTTTTGAAGGATTCTAAAGCTAGAATAACTCAAAAATAAGGAGAACTAAGCTATTCGAAACTTATAAGAACCTTTCCTGAATTTCATTGTCACTTGAACTAATGAGACTTACAATTCTTTCGATGAGCTTTGAGTTTTTTCAGAGCCCAATCATAGTGACTTGACGTGCTACTGATAAAGTAGGAACCTAGACTTGTCCCTCCCGTCCACTTATAGACACCTTTGGTAAAGAGTTCGTCATTGCTAAAAACTTCTATCAACTCTAAAACCTCTCTATGTGATTGTTCTAGGAGTCTAGTCGCTTCTTCTAAGGAGGTTTTCTGGTGCTTCTTCCAAAAAGCGACATTCATTTCTCCATAAGTTTTCCAATTATAAGGTTCAGGAAGAAAAGATCTTTCGTGACCTTTTTGATTAGAATGTACCCAGGTCAAAAGTAACTGCTGCCATTCATAAAGATGGATCAAGACATCCCGCAGGTTTTTATCCCTTTTCCAGTGAGCTTCCTTTTTATTTGGGTCTCTTGAAAAATCAAATGGAGTCTGTAGCTCATCTTCACTTAGTTGGGAGATGAAACGATTGAGCTTCTCATAGTTTTCCTTAGAGGCCAGCACTAGCTCCTCTTTTGTTTTTGGTCTAGGAACAGGAGTACTCCCTTCATATTACTAGTTATTATCAGAGATTTTTTATCCTTTAAATTTCTATAACTTATCCTTTAATTTCTCAACAAAGAGATAGGCTGCTGGGCAGGTCAAAGTATTCTTAATCGTCAAATGGTTGATTTGATGGATCTTTTTGCGATCTGTATGGGGGAACTCGCGGCAGGCCTTGGGACGAACATCATAGATGGAACAGAGATTATCTCCTCCTAAAAAGGGACAAGGCATGGATTTGAAAACCTTATCCCCATCTTCATCCACCTGAAGGAATTCAGCTTCAAAAGCTGGTAATTTCATCTTAAAATACTTCGCAATACGAGTGATATCCGCTTCTTTAAAGTCAGGCCCCAATGTCTTGCAACAGTTGGCACAGGCGGTACAATCAATCTCCTCAAAGACTTCTTGGTGAATCTGCTGGGCTATCTTATCTAGATTTTTTGGTGCCTTTTTCTTTAAATTGGCCAAGACTTTGCGATGCTCCTTCTGCTTTTGCAAGGCTAGCTGGTGGTAATACTCAATATCAATTTCTTTAGACATGGTTTCTCTCTTATTCTATTTACTTCCCCCTATTATACCATGCCTCTGGAGCATTTAAAAGTGGACTTTATTAGACAATACTTTTCCAAAATACGTCAAAAAAACCTTGCAACTAAGTTACAAGGTTAATGACATTAATCGAAGTTAACGTATTCTTTTTGAAGTTCAAGAACTTCTTCCATTGTTGAACACTCTGTAAGGGCACGGTTAGCGTACTCTTCCATCTTAGCAGTATCCAATTTCTTCATCAAGCTACGTGTACGAAGTACAGATGTCGCTGACATAGAGAATTCATCCAAGCCCATTCCGACAAGAAGTGGAACAGCTTTTTGGTCACCAGCCATCTCACCACACATACCAGCCCATTTACCTTCAGCGTGAGCTGCCTTGATAACGTTGTTAATCAAGCGAAGGATTGATGGGTTATATGGTTGGTAAAGGTATGAAACTTGTTCGTTCATACGGTCTGCCGCCATTGAGTATTGGATCAAGTCGTTTGTACCAATTGACATGAAGTCCACTTCTTTTGCAAATTGGTCTGCAAGCATAGCTGCTGCAGGGATTTCAATCATGATACCAACTTGGATGTCATCCGCAACTGCAACACCTTCAGCAAGAAGGTTTGCTTTTTCTTCTTCATAAACTGCTTTAGCTGCACGGAATTCTTTCAAAAGGGCAACCATTGGGAACATGATACGCAATTGACCATGAACAGAAGCACGAAGAAGGGCACGGATTTGTGTACGGAACATTGCATCTCCAGTTTCAGAAATAGAGATACGAAGGGCACGGAATCCAAGGAATGGGTTCATTTCGTGTGGCATATCGAAGTAAGGAAGTTCCTTATCTCCACCAATATCCATTGTACGAACAACCACTGGTTTACCATTCATTCCCTCAAGAACAGCCTTGTATGCTTCATACTGCTCGTCTTCTGTTGGGAAATCTTGAGAATCCATGTACAAGAACTCTGTACGGTAAAGTCCAACAGCTTCTGCACCGTTGTTGTTAACACCTTCAACGTCTTTTGGAGTACCGATGTTAGCAGCCAACTCGAAGTGTTTACCGTCAGCAGTCACTGTTTGAGCATCTTTCAAAAGTGCCCACTCAGCTTTTTGTTTAGCATAAGCTTCACCAGCTGCTTTAAATTCCGCCGCTTGTTCATCTGTTGGGTTGATAATCACTTCACCAGTAATTCCGTTAACAGCAAGGATATCACCATCTTTCACCACTTCAGTGATGTTATTTGTTCCCAATACAGCTGCAATTTCAAGTGTACGTGCCATGATAGCTGAGTGGCTTGTACGTCCACCGATGTTTGTTACAAAAGCTTTTACAAAGTTTTTGTCCAATTGAGCTGTATCAGATGGTGTCAAGTCATGTGCAATCACGATTACTTCTTCATTGATTGAAGCTGGGTTTGGCAATTTCTTACCAAGAAGGTTTGCCAATACACGTTTTGTCACGTCGCGGATATCCGCTGCACGTTCTTGCATGTATGGGTTATCTTCCATGCCTTCAAAGATGGTGATGAACATGTCAGTCACTTCTTTAAGACCTGCTTCTGCATTGACTTTCTTAGCACGAATTGTTTCTTTAATCTGACCAATCAATTCTGGATCAGAAAGAACCATCAAATGAGCGTCAAAAACTTGAGCCGCTTCTTCACCAAGCGTACCTACAGCTTTCTCACGGATAAGAGAAAGCTCGTTTTGAGAAGCTTCAAGAGCTACATCCAAACGAGCCTCTTCTGCGTTTGTATCTTCGACTGAAATAGTCTCGAATGACAAATCCGGTTGAACGAGTAGATATGCTTTTGCAACTGCAACACCGTCAGATGCCGCGATTCCTTTAAGCATTTCTGTCATTTTCCTTATGCCAATCCTTCTTTTTCCATTGTTTCTGAGATTGCAGCGATAGCATCATCTGCATCTGCACCTTCAGCTGAGATAGTTACGTCAGCACCTTGGCCAACACCAAGACTCATAACACCCATGATTGATTTAAGGTTAACTGATTTACCTTTGTACTCAAGAGTGATATCTGAAGCAAATTTGCTAGCAGTTTGTACCAACAATGTTGCTGGACGTGCGTGAATACCTGTTTCTGCCACTACGTGGAAATCTTTAGAAGCCATAGTTTGACTCTCCTTTTGTTCTTTCTTTTTTGAGTTATATGTGATAACCCTTACAATTTGGTATTATATCATCTTCTAGGATTTTTTTCAAGCATTTTATGGGATTTATTCGATTTCCTTTCAGATAACTTGCTGAAAATCTTCTATTCTAGATAACAAAACACAGGATATAGTTTTTCAAAAAACAACTTATAGGATAATTATCACTATCTTACAAAACAAACACTACATATTGTGTTTTGCGAACTTGAGCAGAAAAACAGACCACTATATTTAGTTTTAAATCATTGACAAAAATTTATTTTCTGATATACTAAGATAGTATTAAATTTCGAAGAGGAGTTACAAAATGGTAACCGTTTATTCTAAAAATAACTGTGTCCAATGTAAGATGACCAAACGTTTCTTGGACAGTAATAATGTCACTTATCGTGAAATCAATCTTGATGAGCAACCTGAGTACATCAATCAAGTTAAAGAGCTCGGTTTCAGCGCAGCTCCTGTTATCCAAACACCAACTGAAGTCTTTTCAGGTTTCCAACCAGGAAAACTGAAACAATTAGCATAATCTTAGTACATCATCCAGAAGAAACTGCTTCTAGGGCTAACTTAGAAGCCTTTCTTTTGTAATTAGATAAGGGAAATTTTATGGGATTAAAACATCTTGAAGACGTGACTTACTTCCGTCTCAACAACGAAATCAACCGTCCTGTCAATGGACAAATCATGCTTCATAAAGATAAGGAAGCCTTGGATGCTTTCTTTAAAGAAAATGTAGTTCCAAACACTATGGTTTTTGATTCAATCAAAGATAAAATCAACTACCTGATTGAACACAACTACATCGAAACAGCCTTTATCAAGAAATACCGTCCAGAATTTTTGGAAGAATTGTCTCAATTTATCAAAGACCAAAACTTCCAATTCAAGTCTTTCATGGCAGCTTATAAATTTTACAATCAATATGCCTTGAAGACCAACGACGGTGAATATTACCTTGAAAGCATGGAAGACCGTGTCTTCTTTAACGCCCTTTATTTCGCTGACGGGAATGAAGCTGTTGCAATCGATATTGCCAATGAAATCATCCACCAACGCTACCAACCTGCTACTCCTTCCTTCTTGAATGCTGGACGTGCTCGCCGTGGGGAGTTAGTATCTTGCTTCCTAATCCAAGTAACTGATGATATGAACTCTATCGGACGTTCTATCAACTCAGCTCTTCAACTTTCACGTATTGGTGGTGGTGTGGGAATTACCCTCAGCAACCTTCGTGAAGCTGGTGCACCTATCAAAGGCTACGAAGGAGCAGCTTCTGGTGTCGTACCAGTTATGAAGCTTTTTGAAGACAGCTTCTCTTATTCAAACCAATTGGGGCAACGTCAAGGTGCTGGTGTTGTCTACCTCAACGTCTTCCACCCAGATATTATCGCCTTCCTTTCAACTAAGAAAGAAAATGCCGATGAAAAAGTTCGTGTTAAGACTCTATCACTTGGTGTTGTGGTACCAGATAAATTCTACGAATTGGCTCGCAAAAATGAAGAAATGTACCTCTTCAGTCCTTACTCTGTAGAGCTTGAATATGGTGTACCATTCAACTATATCGACATCACTGAAAAATACGATGAATTGGTCGCAAATCCAAATATCCGCAAGACAAAAATCAAGGCGCGTGATTTGGAAACTGAAATCTCTAAATTGCAACAAGAGTCTGGTTACCCTTATGTAGTCAACATTGATACGGCTAACCGTGCAAATCCTGTTGATGGTAAGATTATCATGAGTAACTTGTGTTCTGAGATTCTTCAAGTTCAAGAACCAAGCTTGATCAACGATGCTCAAGAATTCCTTCAAATGGGAACGGACGTTTCATGTAACCTTGGTTCAACCAACGTAGTCAACATGATGACTTCACCTGACTTTGGTCGTTCTATCCGTGCTATGGTTCGTGCTCTTACTTTCGTTACAGATAGTTCACACATCGTAGCTGTTCCTACCATCGACCACGGAAATAGCCAAGCTCACACCTTTGGTCTTGGTGCCATGGGACTTCACAGCTACCTTGCCCAACAATTGATTGAATATGGATCGCCTGAGTCTGTTGAATTTACCAGCATCTACTTTATGCTTATGAACTACTGGACTTTAGTTGAGTCAAACAATATTGCACGTGAACGTGGTATCACCTTCCACAACTTTGAAAAATCAGACTATGCTAACGGAAGCTACTTTGACAAGTATATTACAGGCGAGTTTGTTCCAAAATCAGACCGCGTTAAAGAACTCTTCAAAGATGTCTTTATCCCAAGTGCTGCTGACTGGGCTGAACTTCGCGACAAGGTTCAAGCAGATGGTCTTTACCACCAAAACCGCCTTGCTGTAGCGCCAAATGGTTCTATCAGTTATATCAACGACGTTTCTGCTTCTATCCACCCGATTACGCAACGTATCGAAGAACGTCAAGAAAAGAAAATCGGTAAAATCTACTATCCTGCTGCTGGCTTGTCAACAGAAACCATTCCTTACTACACTTCTGCCTACGACATGGATATGCGTAAGGTGATTGATGTTTACGCTGCTGCAACTGAGCACGTGGACCAAGGACTTTCACTTACCCTCTTCATGCGTAGTGACATTCCAAAAGGACTTTACGAATGGAAGAAAGAAAACAAACAAACGACACGTGACTTGTCTATCCTTCGCAACTATGCCTTTAACAAGGGCATCAAGTCTATCTACTACGTCCGTACCTTTACAGATGATGGTGGAGAAGTCGGTGCCAACCAGTGTGAAAGCTGTGTGATTTAATCTTTTCTTGAGGAAACTACATTTTCTCAAATTAGTGATTCATTCACCCTGCTAAACTAAACAGGAATAAGCATCTATACTATTGAAAAACAAAAAAGTCGGTCTTCCGACTTTTTGTACAATACTCCTCTAGATTTATGATAAAATAGAGGTAATTGTGAAATCACAATACTAAATACAGAAAGAGATTTCAAATGGAAACTTACTACAAAGCCATTAACTGGAATGCCATCGAAGATGTCATCGACAAATCAACTTGGGAAAAACTGACGGAGCAATTCTGGCTTGATACACGTATTCCCTTGTCAAATGACTTGGATGACTGGAGAAAGTTATCAAACAAGGAAAAAGACTTGGTCGGAAAAGTCTTTGGTGGTTTAACACTTCTCGATACTATGCAATCTGAAACAGGGGTTCAGGCCCTTCGCTCGGACATCCGTACACCGCATGAGGAAGCTGTCTTCAACAACATCCAATTTATGGAATCTGTCCATGCAAAATCTTACTCATCAATCTTCTCTACTTTGAATACCAAGGCTGAGATTGAAGAAATTTTCGAATGGACTAATACCAATCCTTATCTACAAAAGAAGGCTGAGATTGTCAATGAAATCTACCTCAACGGTAGCCCACTTGAAAAGAAAGTTGCCAGCGTCTTCCTTGAAACCTTCCTCTTCTATTCAGGTTTCTTCACTCCCCTCTACTATCTTGGTAACAACAAACTAGCCAACGTTGCGGAAATCATCAAACTGATTATTCGTGATGAGTCTGTGCACGGAACTTACATCGGTTACAAATTCCAACTTGGTTTCAATGAATTACCTGAAGAAGAGCAAGAAAAACTCAAAGAATGGATGTACGACCTGCTCTACACTCTTTATGAAAATGAAGAAGGCTACACAGAAAGCCTCTATGACGGTGTTGGTTGGACGGAAGAAGTTAAAACCTTCCTTCGCTACAATGCCAACAAGGCACTCATGAACCTGGGACAAGATCCACTCTTCCCAGATTCAGCAGATGATGTCAACCCAATCGTCATGAACGGTATTTCAACAGGAACTTCCAACCACGACTTCTTCTCTCAAGTCGGAAATGGTTACCTCCTTGGTGAAGTTGAAGCCATGCAAGACGATGACTACAACTACGGCTTGGATTAACTCAATTATCCCAGAACTGATAACAAATATCATGGTTTGTTTAAAACAACCATGATATTTTTGTTTTTGTTTTCTTTTGTTTTTTAAATTGATTGATTGAACACTTTATGATAAAATAGTAGTAGAAATAGAGGTGATAAGGATGTTAAAGCAGGAAAAACTAGATAATATTCTAGAAACGGTAAATACAAAGGGAACTATTACTGTAAAAGAAATCATGACTCGCTTGGATGTATCAGATATGACTGCTAGACGCTACTTGCAAGAGTTGGCAGACAAGGATCTACTTGTTCGAGTTCACGGGGGAGCTGAGAAAATTCGCACAGGTTCCATTTTAAACAATGAACGTTCCAATATTGAAAAACAAAGCTTGCAGATTGCAGAAAAACAAGAAATTAGCCGTTTTGCAGGCCATTTAATTGATGAGGGTGAAACTATTTTTATCGGCCCAGGTACGACCTTAGAATCTTTTGCCCGTGAACTTCCAATTGATAATATTCGTGTTGTAACAAACAGTTTACCAGTCTTTCTCATCTTAAACGAACGAAAACTAACAGATTTGATTTTAATCGGTGGAAACTACCGCTCTATTACTGGAGCCTTTGTGGGAACACTAACCTTGCAAAACTTAGCCAATCTTCAATTTTCTAAAGCCTTCGTTAGCTGTAATGGTATTCAGGACAATGCGATTGCGACCTTTAGTGAAGAGGAAGGTGAATCACAACGCATCGCCCTCAATAATTCCAATAAAAAATACTTACTAGCTGACAATAGTAAGTTCAATAAATTTGATTTTTATACCTTCTACAATATCTCTGATATTGATACCATCGTTTCAGATTCTAAACTGAGCAAAGAAACCTTCGAACAACTTTCAAAACAAACAAAAATTATTCTTTCTAAACCATAAAACGATCCCCACCGATTGATGGGGATTTTTATCTACAGTTTAATCAATAATCTGACTTTCTGCTACTTTCTTGTACCAGTGAGCTGATTTCTTAGGATAACGTTCTTGAGTTTCAAAGTCTACATAGAAGAGACCGTAACGTTTCTCATAACCGTTTGACCATGAGAAGACATCCATTAATGACCAAATGAAGTAACCTTTTACGTTTGCACCATCAGCAATAGCATCAGACAAGACATCCAAGTGTTGCTTCACATAATCAATACGACCATCATCGTAAACAGTGTTATCAACGAACTCATCTTTATAACCAAGTCCATTTTCAGTGATGTAAATCTTCTTGTAGTTAGGATAATCTTTCTTCACGCGCATGATTTGGTCATACAAACCTTGAGGGTAGATAATCCAATCCCAATCCGTACGTGGTACATAGTCAGGAGCTACACGACGACCAACACCTTTGATTTGGTATTTAGAGCTTCCTTTCTCACCCTTACCATTATGGATAATTTCAGTTTCTCCATCAAAGGCTTCCATCCAGTCACTCATATAGTAATTGATTCCAAGGAAGTCGTTCAAGTCTTTCGCAGCTTCTAATGCTGTGAAATCTTCTTCACGAAGATCCAAGCTACCACCATTGACTGATAAGATATGGTTGACACCTTCCATTGTTTCATCTGAATAGCGACCTAGATAAGTTGCATCCAAGATAAATTTATTGTGAATGATGTCTTCCAACTCAGTAGCACGAACATCTGCAGGATTTTCAGGATCAAGTGGGTACTTGGTTGGGAGAGCGTGCACGACACCAATTTCGCCTTTATAGCCTTTATCTTTGTACAATTTTACCGCACGCGCATGAGAAACCATCATATTGTGGTGCGATTGGAATACTTTGGCAAGGTCGTACTGAATACCTGGAGGGAATTTACCAACTAAATATTGACCATCACCGATCGGCCCAATTTCATTAAAGGTTGTCCAATAGTTTACTTCTGGAAATTCTTCAAAACAGAAAGTCGCGTAGTCTACAAAGTGTTCAATGTTTTCACGGTTTAAGAAGTCTCCATTTGAATGTAGAGCTTCTGGCGTATCAAAGTGATGAAGAGTTACAAAGGGCTCAACATGACGTTTATGGCACTCCGAAAATAGATTATGATAAAATTCAACACCTTTAGCATTTACTTGACCGTAGCCTGTTGGGAAAATACGTGACCAAGCAATAGAAATTCGAATACCATTGACACCATACTCTTCTGCTAGCTTGAGGTCAACTGGATATCGATTGTAAAAATCACTGGCTGGTTCCGCAGTGTACCAGTAGTTATCTTCAAGATACTTATCCCACGCAACTGGTCCTTTTCCATCAGTATGTGTAGCACCTTCTGCTTGATAGGCAGCTGTTGCGCCACCGAAAATAAAGTCTTTTGGTAATGTTTTTGTCATTTTTTTCACCTATTTCTTGATTTAAAATAAAGTAAAAGTGAGAGGAGAGGAGGCTAGTGAGGCTTTATTCTCCATCTCACTTCTTGTACTAAGTCACCGAATTGTGACATGAGAAGGTAAAAACGATATCTTTTTACCGACGAATTAACAAGGCGATTAGGAAATTCGCCATAGCGATTTCCCTAACGATAGGAGACTGTTTCACAGTCCCTATCGTTAATCGAATTGAGCTTGTACAAATGCAAGAGCACCTTTTCCATCACGAGTTAATTTGATGTATTGAGCACCTTCTGTCTTGGCAAGTTTAATACCAAGTTTATCTGTTTCTGCTTTCATATCTTCAAAGTTTGAAGCAACTTGAGGAGCAAGGATAACCAAATCAAACTCTGGCAACATTTCACGGTGAGCACCATAGCCACCTGCTGCTGCTTTCACAGGAACATTGTATTCTGCAGCTGCCTTATTCAAAGCATTCGCAAGAAGTCCACTTGTCCCTCCACCTGCACAGAGAACGAGGACATTTGTTTCTTCAGTGATTGTATTTTGTGCTGCTTCTACACCAGCTTTTTCAAGAATGGCATCTGCTTTTGCAGTGTTGAAGTTTGCAGCAACTTTTTCTTTTAATTCATCATTAGACTTACCTGAACGCTCTTCTTCAAGAATTTGTTCATCATAGACCTTAAGAAATGGATAGTAAATGACAACGTCAACCACAATTAGAAGGGCGGCAAGAATGAATGATAGAACTTGGAAGTTAGTTCCAAGAACTAGACCCAGTGGAGCTGGAGTTGTCCATGGTAGATTAGCAGTAAATGAGTTCATTCCAAGTGTTTCAATAAAGAATTTGAAGATCCAAACGTTCGCGATTGGAGCAAAGATAAATGGAATGAAGAAGATTGGATTCAATACAAGCGGTGCACCAAACAAGATTGGTTCATTTACACCAAAGAAGATTGGAACTACTGAAGCACGACCGATTGCACGATTACGTTTTGATTTTGTTAACCACATGAACATGAATGGAACAACCAGTGTCGCACCAGTACCACCCATGGTAACGATAAACATTTGTGTACCAGAAGTAAGAATCTTGTCAGCGTGCATACCTTGTTGGAGAAGGTTCAAGTTGACTTCGGCATTTGCATAGGTAATAGCTGCGATTGCTGGTTCAACGATAGATGGACCATGAATACCAACAAACCAGAAGAAGGCAAAGGCACCAAAGATAATGGTAATACCTAGATAACCATCAGCAGCAGAGAAGAGTGGTGCAAAGAATTTACCGATTGATTCAGCTACGCTTGACCCAACAAAATGACGAGCTAGTAAATCAAGAGCATAAAGTGAAACAACTGAGAGAGTAAATGGAATCACATCTTTAAAGACTTGTGAGATATTGGGTGGAACTTCGTCAGGCATACGAATAGTGACGTTGTTCTTAACACAAATCTTATAGATTGCTACGGTAACAAAGGCAGCAAGGAAGGCTGAAAGCAAACCTTTTGTCCCAAGGAATCCTGTTGCAAAACCACCTTCAATCGGATCAGCTGCCAACATCAACAAACCAACAATTGCTGCCAACAATGTTGACATATAGTTGATTTGATTGGTTTTCTCCATGCTACGGTTTACTGAGTCGGTCAATGACTTAGCTGTTGTACCAGCTACCAAGAGAGCCAGAATACCCATAGAATAGCTATAAGGTTTCATCAGAAAGGCTACAACTTCATCAGACCATTTAAAGCCCCATGAGTTTGGTACAAAGGCAATCAAGATAAAGATACTTGAGAAGAGAATAACAGGCATACCTGCAATGAAACCATCACGAATAGCACGAAGATAGATATTACGAGATAGTTTCTCAAAGAAAGGCTTTCCTTTCTCGATGAATGCAATTAGTTTATTCATTACTTAACTCCTCTCTTGTAGAGTTCAATTAAATGGTGCATCAAATCTTTTAACAAGATAGTTGTCATCAAGTGGTCTTGGCCATGCATCATGGTCACACTATAAGCTAAATCTTCACCAGCTGCTTCCTTAGTCAATAGACTTGTTTGCGCGTGGTGAGCCTCTGCAATACAGCTACCAGCTTCCTCTACCAGAGCGTCCGCTTTTTCAAAATCACCAAATTCAGCAGCCTTTAAAGCTTCCAATAGTTTTGAACGAGCATCGCCAGCATAGGCTACGATTTCAAAACCTA
>NZ_CAUQCJ010000022.1:0-29686 GCF_963516515.1 uncultured Streptococcus sp.
CCATCATTATCATTTTGATTATCTTTGCAATCCAATTCTTGGGAGATTTCTTGACTAAGAAATTGAGCCATAAATAAAAAAGAGCTAGGCAATCTGTACATCATTCATAGGAGTTGTCGTTATAGTCAAGACTTAAAATTCTCTGTACTGGTTGCTATCAACCGTTACTTTTATGAGTTAGAGAGTTAAGAATTGTGGGGAGTCAATATGCAAAATCTGGGAGAAGTTTTTAAAGAATTGAGAAAGAGTCGGAATGTATCTCTACAGGAGGCGACGGGAGGAGAGTTTACTTATTCCATGCTGAGCAAATTTGAGCGTGGAGAAGCAGACTTATCCTCTATGAAATTGATTACTGCCTTAGATAACATCCACTCTGATTTGAATGAATTTATGTACTTGGTACGTGGTTTTTCTCAGAAAAAGGTTTTGGCTTTTCAAGAAAATCTTTGGGATTTATATGACAGAGAAGGGATTGATTCTCTCCACTCCTTGTATGAAGAGACGACTCAAAAGTATAGTTCAAGTGGTGAAAAGAGCTATCTCTTACAAATGATTCGTATCAAAAGCCTTCTTGTGTTTTTTGATTCAGAAATAAGGGCAACGGATGAAGAATTGACTTTTCTCTATGACTATTTTTTTACTATTGACATCTGGGGAAATTATGAATTGGAATTATTTTCAACGATTTCTACTTTGTTCCCTCTGCCCCTCTATTTTAAATATTCTAGGGAGATGTTACAAAAGACGGATTTATTAGGCTCTTTACCTAGTAACAAAGTTGGTATTGACACCATTTTAATTAATGGACTCTTTAAAGCGATAGAGGAAAAGGATAAATTAAAAGCAGATTATTTTATCTTTCAGATTGAAAAACGAGAATTGCCAGAATCTCAAGCTTATCTTAAAATCATTTATATGATTGCTAAAGGGTATTATGATACTATTTTTAATGTAAAAAATAAGGGTCTTGAAAAAATTCAGAGAGGCATTACAATCTTACAAGATTTAGAGTATGTAGATGGTGCAAGATATTATGAAAACTATTTTGCAAATCAGCTTTCAAATGAAGATTTGTAATATATTCTCGTTACATCGACTGATGAGAAATAAATAGCCTTGTAGATGGAGTGATAATTAGTAGTTTCTAGGCGCTAGAGTTTCTTTTTTCAGAAAAAAATATATTACAAAAAAGTGGGGAGTCCCACTTTTTTTGTTAGACTGGTTTCAATGAAATACTCTTTGAAATGTGAGAAAGGCCTGTTATGAAACTATTTTTAAGACATCATTTATTTAGAATACTGACCTTATCAAGGTTTTTGAGCTCAAGTGGAGCTTATATTTATAATCTGGTATTTATCGTTTATGCTGCGAGTCTACCCTTTAAAAATATAGCTGTATTTATGGCGAATATGATTACGATTTTACCTTTTCTATTTACTTTTTATGTTGGGATTAAGGCTGATCATACTCGGAATAAAGCAGGGACAATTATCTGGGTTGGTTGTGTGCAAAGTCTGCTATTTCTTTTGATTGCTAGTGTGATTCATGACCAGAACTTCGTAACGTTTGCTTTTATCTGTATGGTTAATATCTGTTCGGATATTTTATCAGATTATACAGCAGGCCTGCGTATGCCGATTATCCAGCATAACATTTCGGAAGATAAGCTCTATGAAGCTTATTCCTTTACTCAGTTTGTTTCCTATTTATCAAATCTAGGAGGTCAGTCCTTAGGAGTATGGTTACTCACAACCAGTCATCAAAATTTTTCTTTTGTTGCAATTGTGAATGCTGGCTTCTTTTTACTATCTTCTCTCATTTTGTTCAAAAATAGAAGAGAATTGACGCATTTGTCTGTAACGGTAGAGGATAAGTCGATTAGTTTACTTCAACAAGTTAAGGCAATCTATGCGGACATGGATGATATCTTTAGACAGAGAGAAAGTAAATCATTGCTTAAAATGATCCTTGTCATTTTAGTGATGAATACCTTGGGAGGAGCTGTTGGAGGTATTTATCACTTTTACTTATTAGACCATACTATCTATCATCTCAGCTATGCTCAAGCCCTATTTTTAATTGAATGTGTTAGCTTGGGAGGAGCTATTCTTGGTAGCCTAACTCCCCATGATTATTTTGGGAAATTGTCGTTTTCAAGTTTACTATCGCTTAATGCAATTCTGTTTGTCTTGCTTGCTACTGCTAATATTTTAGATTTTTCTCCTCTAATAGGTGTTGTTTGCTTAGCTTTTGTCATGTATTTGATGTCGAAATCAATGCCTAAATTAGATACTCTGTTACTGTCTAATTTGAGCGCAGATGTATTAGCTCGAAGTAATAATCTCTTGAGTATGATTTTTTCCCTAACATTACCCTTGGGGATGTCTGTATTTTCCTTCTTAGCTTTACAAGATATCAGACTTTGTTGGTGGGTGTTTTTGGTAGTGAGTGTGATAGGGTTGATTTTATCACTAGAAAAAAGAAGTTTTTCAGGTAAAAAATTTTAACCTAGGAAAATCAGGCTTACTAGAAGGTCTTCCAGATTTGATCCGTGTGACGACTGTGACCTTGATTTCCCTTGTTGGGGAAACAGCTATGGCGGGGGGAGTTGGAGCTGCTGGTATTGGTAACGTAGCCATCGCTTATGGATTTAATCGCTACAATCACGATAAAACTATTTTGGCAACCATCATTATCATTTTGATTATCTTTAAATTCATACTCAATGAAAATCAAAGAGCAAAGTAGGAAACTAGCTGCAGGTTGCTCAAAGTACTGCTTTGAGGTTGTAGATAAGACTGACGAAGTCAGTAACCCTACCTACGACAAGGCGACGTTGACGTGGTTTGAAGAGATTTTCGAAGAGTATCAATTCTTGGGAGACTTCTTGACTAAGTCTTGAGCCATAAATAAAAAAGAGCCTTCTGGCTCTTTTTTATTTACTAGATTTTCTGCGCAAATTTTTTACTCAAAGCTTGTCCAATCAAGGCACCCACTAGGGCTCCGATGACAACACTTGCGACAAATAGAAGGATGGTTCCAGAATTTGGCGCAACCATGATACGGTCGATATATTCTTGGGATTTTCCTCTTGCCAGAAGGGTTGCCATATAGGCTTTGGGAGTAATCCACATAAGTAAGATAGGCCCTGTTGAGCTAAAGGCGAAAATAACGAAAGAAAGGAAGTTCTTGGTTTGATCCTTGTATTTGCCTAAATGAGCTACTCCATCTGCTAGGAGACCACAGATAATTCCAGGAAGGAAGGCACCGGCACCGTGTTTAGTCCCCAAGAAAAAGAGGGCAATAACAAGGCCAATAGTGGTAATGGCTCCAAAGCGCGGAACTTTTGCGACCAGAATCATATAGGCGCTACCGCCGACAAGGGCAGTAAAGGCAGGCGCATAAAACATATTGCCAGTTTGGTCAAAGAGATTTCCCAAAAGGACACCAATCCCCATGCAGAGGAAGTAAAGAACTGCAAAAAGCAGAGTCGTTAAGATAGATTTTTTCATGAATTGTCTCCTGATAATTTCTTCATAATTTTCATTGTACCATGGTTTGATGGGATTGTAAATGGGGAGAAAGTGTTATTGTTTGCTTGTCATACTCTTCGAAAATCAAATTCAAACTGCGTCAACGTCGTCTTGCCGTACTCAAGTACAGCCTGCGGCTAGTTTCCTAGTTTGCTTTTTGATTTTCATTGAGTATAAAACTAAATTTTTTATAGATTTGTTAATTTTAAATCGTTTTACTGTATTGCTTAAACCAATTCAACCTTCGCAGAATTACTAAACAAACAACGCATTAAGGCTGCCCAGCAACTCTTGCTTTCGACTAGTGACAGCATCGAAGATATTTGTTATGCTGTTGGTTACAGTAACGTTGGATATTTCTATAAAGTGTTCCGAAAATTGTACGGAAAGTCTCCCAAAGCCTACCGAAAACAGGTAGAAACTATACTATAAGATTTGTATCCCTTTACAAAAAGTGCTATAATCTATAATATAAATAATAATATCAGGAGGTTCTATCATGAAAAAGAAACCGATTTATCTATGGGTCTTGTTAATCTTGTCTGCTCTTATTTCAGCTATGTCTCTGTTTGGAATGTTGAGTCCCTTGCCTAGCAAAGAAGCTCTTCGTGCCGCTCAGAAACAAGTTGCAGGGGTCAGTGCTCAGCAATTAGAAGACCAGCTTAATTACACCTATAGAGTGGCAGAAGCGTCTCATTCTATTTTTAATGTTGCCTTGATTGTGCTATCTGCTATTTTAGTGGTAGTAGCGATTGTGTTCCTTATTCGTAAGAATTTGCAATATGCAAACTATACTTATGTTGGCTATGTTTTGTTAGCTATTATCGGTTCGATTTATGGCTATGTTGGTTTACAGGACGCTGTGCAGTTGGTTCAAGATGAGACTATGCGTTTGGGAATAAGCGTTGGTTCAAAAGCTGTTAGCATTTTCTATATTGTCATCAATGTTCTCTTCCTAGCCCTTGTCTTCTATAAGATGTGGCGTCAACAGAGAGCCTTGACTGAAGAAGAGGAAACAGAAGAACTTGCTTAAGTATTGACAAAAAAGAGCTATCAGGTTACAATCTTGGTAGTTCTTTTTCGATTAAAAATAAAATCATGGAGGTACATATGAAGACAATTTCTTTAGTTTATATTAGTCTGAGTGGCAATACTGAAAGTTTTGTGACGCGCTTGAAAGACTATCTCTTGTCCCAGTACGAGGGAATTGAGGTCCAAAAGATTCATATCAAGGATTTGGTCAAGGAAGGCCAAGATTTCTATGAAATGGACCATCCTTATGTCGCTTTTTTGCCGACCTATCTCGAAGGTGGGAATGGCGTTGATAACGGAGATGTCGAGATTTTGACGACACCCGTTGGGGATTTTATCGCCTATGGTGACAATGCTAGTAAGTGTTTTGGTGTGGTTGGTTCAGGAAATCGTAACTTTAATAACCAATACTGCCTGACAGCCAAGCAATATAGTCAACGTTTTGATTTTCCTGTATTGGCTGACTTTGAAATGCGAGGCATGCTGGGAGATATCAAACATGTCGCAGCGATTATTGCAGATTTGTATGAGTTGGAAGAGGCTGGGACAAAAGTCTAATCTTAAATATAAAAAGCGAACAAAACGAGTTATCTGAAACTTAGAATTCTGTTTTGTTCGTTTTTTTGTCTAACCTATCGATTTTATACTCAATGAAAATCAAAGAGCAAACTAGGAAGCTAGCCGTAGGCTGTACTTGAGTACGGCAAGGCGAAGCTGACGTGCTTTGAAGAGATTTTCGAAGAGTATTAAAATTTTATAATAAAGAATTCCCAAAATCAGAATCTTTTTGTCTCAGCCTCTCTTTTTACTATCCTAGGCAATTCTATCAGAACTCTTACTTTCTATGCTCCAAGAGTTGATTGATATGGTCTACTTTTTTTGATGCTCTTTTATAGGAAATAGTCCAAATGATGAGGTAGACAATCGCAAACTCGATAATGAGTTGGAGATAGAAAATCCAGTGGAAGGGGAACCAACCTGCTAGGGTTGCTAATGGGATAAAGCCTACTAGCATAAGGAAGAAATGGGTCAGAGTTGCACGGAGCAAGCTCCAGTCACGGCTGAATAATCGCTTGCCAAAGTTGAAGAGAATACCGATGACTGCCCAGATCAGTGTGCAGTAGAGCAAGACCAGGGCACCGTGAATCTGATGTTGGGTCATCACTTGGCCGATGAGAGAGTCGGAACTTAGTGGAGCGTAGGTATTTGGTGCATAAATGAGTGAAAAGATGATAGAGAGGATGAGGCCGATGAGGACACCAGTAGCTGCGTCGTGGAAGATTTGTTTTTTCATAGTTCTAATTTCTCCTTGATGGTTTTTAGATAACGGCGTGAAGAGTAGGTGAAGCTTTCGTTTTTCAAGAAAATTTCTACTAGGCCGTTGGGGGTGAGCTTGAGATGAGAGATGGAATTGATATTGATGATTTCTGATTGGGAAATTTGGATAAAATTGCTTGGCAAAAGTTCAAGAACCTGATAGAGCCGTAAATCAATGCTGTAGGTCTGACTCGCCGTTTCTGCTAGAACCTTCCGATTCTCGATATAGAAGCGTTGTATCTTACCAATCTCAACGAGATAGACCTGATTATCGATTTTCCCTTTGATTTTTTCTGTTAGATCCAGATTTTCTGCGAACTCGATGACTTTCTGGATTTTATCGGTTTCTTGAGGTGCTTGAACAATCAGCTTTTCCTCTTCGTAAGTCTCACTAATCTGTAGTTCTACTTTCATAAATTTCTCTCCTTGTTTTTCATACAAAATTGTGATCACTTCTTGTACACCTTTATTAAACACTATTTTTCAGCCCCTTGCAAGGGACTTTGTCTATGTGGAGGGATTTGGTTCCTATGTGGCGCTTGCTTTTCTGTCCTGTCTGAAATATGGTATAATAGCACTATCAATTTCTAGGAAAATAGATACGGAAAGGGGCTGAAAGAACTAGGGGAACAGTTGGAATTAGAAAGTGATAGGTATGAAAAGTGGCGTTGAAGTTGAATAAGTTTATAAAGCGTTTGAATGAAAAAATGGAAAGTAAATAAGTTGACGATGAACTACAAAATAGATTTTATCTACAATTTGTATCTTTCAAATCATTGATTTGAATTTTAGATTTAATCATGTTACAATTAAAACTGAAATCAAATAGAAGAGGAAGATGCAAACGTGGGCACACTATTAGCAACAAGATTAAAAAATAGACGAAAAGAATTAAAAATGTCTCAGCGAGAACTAGCTGAAGGTATCTGTAAACAGGGGCAAATCAGTCGATTAGAGAGCGGAGAGTTTACCCCGGGAGCAGATTTCCTGCATGCCCTTGCTAAGAAGTTAAAAGTCAGTATGGATTATTTTTTTGATGAGCAGGTTGTAGAGAAAGTTGAGGAGTTATCAGAATTTAAGAAATTAGCACAGACATTTATTACAAATCGCAATTATGAGTCTTTGAAATATATATATGAATTGGAGAATGTAAAAGCTCACCGCTTATCTTTAGCAGATAAAATCTACATGGAATGGATAAAATCTCTGATAGATTTTTATTTTTACGGACAGAAAGAAGATGCGATTGTACGATTAGAGGAGGTATTATCACAGTTAAGTGCATCTGATTTGAACTATCTCCAAGTTTCAAACACCCTATTCAATTTTTACTATGATATTGGAGATTTAGATCGTTTCAATAAAATTCGTGAAAAACTAGAGTATCGAGTAAATCAACTCAATTTGAGTACAATCGAAGAGTTAGAGCTATCTATTAAGTTTAACTACAATGTTTGTCGTTATCTATGGTTACAGAAAAATATTGAAGAAGCTATTACTAAAATTACAGCTACTATAAAACAATGTAAGGCTTACAGAACGAATTATCTTTTGGCTGATTTGTACTTATTGATGGGAAACGTAAGTGAAAATTTTTCT
Source organism: uncultured Streptococcus sp. (assembly GCF_963516515.1). Lineage (GTDB taxonomy): Bacteria > Bacillota > Bacilli > Lactobacillales > Streptococcaceae > Streptococcus. The sequence goes on from NZ_CAUQCJ010000022.1 coordinate 7,482, forward strand.
TCTAAAAGTTCAGTGAAAGAATATTTTGAGACAGCTCATTTCCTTTATAAATTAGAGGAAAACATGTCAATGGCTTTAAAAGTTGAGCATTACATTGCAGATATAACAGAATAATGAATACGGTGTTCAAGTGAGCATCGTTTTTTAAATCTATCCAAGATACAAAAAAGTATCAAAACAAAAAAAATAAAAAAATATTATAAAAACACTTGACGAGCTAATTTTGAAGTGATAAAATAAATGAAAGAAAAAAAGGAGAGGCATATGAGAAGTTTGTTTAAGAAAATAGTTGCTGTATTAGCTATTGGCTTAATTCTGTTAGGAATTACGAGAACACCTCAAGTTCATAAGATGGCTAGAGGGATTGATCCTGGTCCTGCGAATGGGAAAGCTCTCTAACTGTTCAGACTAATCTATAACGACATTATGAGGTTTGATAAGATTTCTCCTCACCGGATAAAAATCTTAAATCTATTTATGGAAGGATAAACATGCTATGGAAAATACAGAGCTTACTTTAAAACAAGAAGATATTTCTATTGATGTTGACGACATTGATGTAGCTGCTATCTTGATGGGAAGAAATCAGCCAAGTCAGCGTGCATGTTAAAGTGCATTTTGTTGAGTCAGGGGTGATAATTATTATCGCTCCTGATTTTTATTAGGTTAATTAATTAAAGAAGTTATAAAAGAATCTCGAATGAAAAAATATTTTTATCAAAATCCCTTTTTAGTAGGTCAATTCTTAATAGTAAATATTATTGGAGCAATTTCTGTACTGAGCTTGGCTTTTGTGCTAGAAGGCATTATTGATTCTATTTCAAATGTTAATTCAAAAACATTCATCTTATATGTAGTGTTGTTGCTAGTCTACATAGTTTTTGATTCTGCAATGGACTACTGTGTTGAAGTTTCAAATCAGAAATTAATTCAAAAAATTTTACATGATATACGAAGTGATTTGACTGATAGTAACGGAAGAAAACCATTGATTGATGTTTATCGTAGTAATCCTGAAATGCATATTTCAACCTATACTAATGAATTAGAAGTCTTAGAAAAACAATATTTAGAGCAAATTATTAGTATAACTAATGATATTTTAGTTTTTATTTTTGCCTCAGTCATATCTTTGTTTATACAACCGTCATATACTATCATAATGGTCGTTTTGAGTTTACTTCCTCTTTTTTATCCTTTGTTAACTCAAAATTCTTTACAAAATGCAAGAGGTGTAAGTGTAAAATCAAAAGAAAATTATTTTAATGTGGTATCAGATTTTTACTCTGGTTTAAAGACAGTCAAACTATTTAATGCAGTGCACTCTTTCATTGATATAGTGAATTCAAAAAGTAAGCAGTTAGAACAAACTAATGTAGCTTATTACAAAAAGGCAAATTTAATAGGGGCAATATCTTATGCAATAACAATGCTTGTAAATCAGGGTGCTTGGGTAGTAGGAGGATTTTTTGTACTCAAGGGAAGACTTTCTCTAGGAGAATTTATCGGACTTCGTCAATTAGTGATGTATATTACATACCCAATTACAAACATGAAGCATAGCTATACTGATATATTGTCTTCAAAAAAATTGGTTAACGACCTAGTTGAAACTATACATCAAGTACCAGAGGATTCCACCAAGACAGAAAATGTAAAAATTAATACAATTGAACTTGTTGATTTCGGAATATTAGGTGAGAAACAAAATATATTACAAAATATAAATTTAACATTTAAGGTGGGTAAAAAGTATCTTATTGTTGGAAAAAGTGGTAGTGGGAAAAGTACACTTTTGAATGCATTAATAGGTTTGATACCAGATGGTTTTAATACTAATGGTAATATTTTAGTTAATGGACAGGATTTAACTAGCATTAAGTTAGATTACTCATCAGTTGCTTACGTGGAGCAGAAAACATTTATTTTTGATAAACCAGCTATTGATAATTTGACAATGTATAAAGACTATGATAAAAGTCTAATTCATCAAGTGCTACAAAAGGTAAGCTTAGAAAATATTAATTTAGAGGATCCCATCAAAAATAAGTTATCTGGAGGACAAGAGAGGAGACTAGATTTTGCTAGATCTCTGCTTGCGAATAAGGAAATTTTACTTTTGGATGAGGTTACATCGTCCCTAGATAAAGAAAATAGATTGCGTATTGAAAAATTAGTTGACTCATTGCAGGAAAAAATGATTATTTGTATTGCTCACGAACCATCAGATACTTTTATCTCAATGTTTGATGAAGTGATAACTCTTGAAGAAGGAATGCTTACTTAACGGTAAAATATCATAATTACACTAAATTGCTAGGAAAAATTTATGAAAAAAGAAATACTACCTCAATATATTTATAGACAAAAAACAGGTAATAATTGGGCTTTAAAGGAGTATTACTCGCTAAAATTTGATAACATAGACAGCTGCTATGAGTACCTTTGGAAAAACGTTTTACTTCAAGAAGCAATTTTACTTTGTAATCGCACTCTCTTTATGGAGCTATCAAATTTTTATAAAAAACCAGAGAAAAATAAGAGAAGATTATTACGAACTTTAGAAAATTATTTTATTAGATTTTGTACACGTCCCTCAACATTCTTCACGTTTGGATATGTAGGAGTAGGAGAATTTTCTCATGGTGCGATAGAAGAAAATCTGAAATGTGAATCAAAGAGTGTAGAAAAGATAACAGATATTTCTACAGAGTGGGCTTTTGATTTTTTAAAATTGATTTTGAGAGAACGAGATGTATTAAAAGAACTATTCGTATTTTTAAATCCCAATTTAATAGGTGTCGGAACAAAGCTGTTAAATCAGAAGCTGTATTTTTGCCAATCAGATATACAAAAAATTGTCTTGACGGATTTAAACATTGTTCTTTCAGACATTATCGAGACTTGTAAAACACCTTTAAAAATAAGTTCCCTAGTTAATTTGTTATTAGAGAAGGGATTTGAATTAAATACTATCTATGACTATATACAGCAATTGATAGATAGTGAGATATTATTTTTTGAATGTTTTGAGATATTAACCAGAGACAATAAAATAAATTTGATAGATGATTTTATTAATAGAATAGAATTAATACCTGCAAAATTCAAAAGGCAAATTGCTTGTATAAAATCAAAAATAAAATTATATAATAGTATTCCTCTAGGAGAGGGGAGTCGAATTCTGATGGATTTATATAGTATTATGGACGATATATGCAAGGTAAATACTCCGCTTAATATTTTATGTATTAGTCATCAGAGATTTCAGATGGATTATCAGATAAAGAATGAAATAGAAGAGTTTCTTAATATACTATTAACTATTAATTTAAAATATAAGCAAGAGCTCAGTCTGAAAGAATATACAAGAAAATTTTATAATTTGTATGGTAGTAACAATTTAGTGCCTTTAACGGAATTGCTTTCAGTTAAAGGGTTAGGTTCTCCTTCAAACTATTCAAACCCAATTTTGAGTACTTATTTGGGAGAAACTTTAAATATTAATGATGGAACAGATAAATTCCAACATGACTTAGTGAATCAGATTTTGAACACTACCAATGGTGAAGAGATAAAATTAGAGAATTTAATTGAACAAGGACGGGTAGTCAAGGATAGTTTTCCTACTGCTGAAGTAGTTTTTTCAATTTATGAAGTTGATAATAGGATTAAATTAAGATGGCATGGGAATCAATACTCAGATAATTTTTTTTCGATTTCTGGGAAATATGTGTCTTACTTTAAGGAAAATCTCAATATACACAATATGCTAGAGATAGAGAGAAAATTTTATAACGAACTTCTAATTGGAGTTGATGAATTTTATAATAATTTAGTATTAAATGACATCAAGAGAGAGAATGCCTTAGATAACTTGATATTAGATTTTCCATTTTTTAAAAATATTGATATTTCAGATGTATATGTATATTTAGATAACAAGAATAATTTTCAAGTTTTTTCTAAGAAAATAGGTACTAATATGCGTGTTGTAAAAAGAAATAGAATTTCTCCAGATCTATTAAATAATCAAACCCGATTTTTATATAGTATTTTTTGCAACCAATTATCGTATTATGATTTCTATAAGGTTTTTTCAATTGAGTATTTACATTATCAAAATAGAATAGTCTATAAAGATATAATTGTATATCCTGAAACATGGAGGCTATCTAAAAATTCTAATTTTGATAAGTTTATAAAAAACTATAATGTTCCGAAATTTGTAAATTTAGTAGAGGGAGACATGGAGTTACTGATAAATTTAGATAAAAAAGGAGATATAGAGAAGGTAAAACAAAAATTAAAGACAGATAAAGTAGTTTTAACAGAGTACTTAGGGGAGTTAAAAAGCTCTAATGAAATAATAGCATTTTCAAAAGATATAGATAATAGTACACAGTGTTTAGAAAAAAAATGTAGCTTGGAGGAAGTACATCTGGTATCTAAAGACTGGTTTAGTTTTCATTTGTATTGTAAAGAGGAATTGACATCGATTTGTGTAGAAGATATTTTAAAGAGGTTCTTAAATTTGATTGATGACGATATTCAATATAGTATAAATTTTGTTCAATATTACTACGATGAATATCATATTCGATTTAGAATTAAAATTTTGGGAACAAGTGATACGGATAAAATTAAAGTCTTAATGTTAATGATAAAACTTTTTTCATCTAGTATAGACGACGGACTTCTAACACGGTATGAGATGCTACCGTATCGAATAGATTTTTCACTACTTGGTGGTTCAGATAGTGCTTGGAATATCGAGAAGATATTAACACTAGATTCTCTTTATGTTATTTCTAATTATTCCATTTTGAGAACACTTCCGATAGAATATTATGTACTTATACTACAAAGTATTTTTGAATCATTTGGAATAGACACTGCGGAATTAATTAAACATTTTAAGGACATTGAAGTATCAAAAAATTACTCGTTATATAGAAATGTAAAAAAAGAAATTAAAAATATAGATTTAGATGTTTTTCCATTTAGTGAGGAACTTTTCAAAAAATGTAAATATCTAGTCGGACTATCAAATGAAATTGAGAGTAAACGAAAAGTTAATACATCTGAAAAAATAGAAATTGCTAAGAGATATATACATCTATTTTTAAATAAAATTTTTTTCAATAAATTTTATGAGGAGAAAATTTATCAACTGTTCTATCTATATTTGATGGATAAAAAATTTATCCAGAAATCTAAAATGTAAGTTTGATTATAAATGATTAAGGAGGAGTAAATGTTTATAAATTTACCTTATAAAGGACGAACGAAAGTACCAGGATCCGAATGTGGATTTAATAATTTTATTAGAAATAACTATTTAGAGAGAAAGTATTATTTACAAAATAACTTTATAAATGCCTCTGATTATGAAAATAGTGACGTAATATCAGAATTGAAATCAAAAATATCTTCTCGGTATAGTGAAGAGGACATATTTATTTTTGGCGGCGATCATTGTACTACCAGTTTTGTTTTTGATCATATTATTGATACTGAGAAAAGTATCGGAATTATAATATTTGATGCTCATTTAGATAAAGGAGATATATCGGATGGATATTATAATTGGAATGTTCTTAATTGGATAGAGGATAGTATTGAGAGTGGTATGATAATAGGAACTAGACACGATTATTATAAGGTTCTTACCCCTAGAAAATATAAAGTTTATGATGATATCGCAGTATATGAAAATAAAGAAATTATTCTAGAAAATATAAGAGAATACTTTGAAAAATTTGATACGATTTACATTAGTCTTGATGTCGATGTTCTAAATGTATCGGACTTTCCAGGTGTTAGCTTTCCAATGCCTGGGGGGTTAAGTTTAGTAAATCTTGTATACTTTATCAGACAAATAAAAGAAATCAAAAAAATATATGGAAAAAATATAATTTGGGACTTGGTTGAATATAATCCTCTTGTAGAGTCTACAATTTCTAACATCACCTTACAGCGTATACTAACGGAAATTAATACAGATAATTATACCAAATATGATTGAAAGAATACTGAACAAAATTGAGCAGGATTTTCTGCAACTAGATTTTAAAGAACTATCGAATAATGAAAATTATCCAGAAATATTGTATAATATATTACTTTTTTTGTCTTGTTTATCAGATGCAGAATATATAGATTACATTGATGAACAGTTCTATGAATTTATTTTAAAAGAAATATATCTTAATAAATCAAGATTTAAGTTATCATTTTATAATGGTATGACCGGTATTGTTTTCTTGTTAGAACATAGTAAGTTGAATAGCGAGTATTCTGATTTATTGAGTCAATATTTCAATAAAACTATAAGTGATACTATGTTGGTATTACTTCCTTTTTTTAAGGACTCAAAGAAAGAGTATGAATTTTTTGGAGGCTTGTTAGGAATTGTATATTATTATTTTCAGAGAAAAACACCAATAAATCATAAGGAATTGTACATTTTAGAAAAAAGTTTAAATAAATTATTAGGGGTTATAAAAAAAGAAATAAATGTAGAAAGTTTTGATATTTCGCTTATACATGGAATGGTATCGTTTTTGAAAATATTTCGTAGTTATTTGGAAAAAGAAGAATCTAAAGAAATAAAGGAAATATATAATAAAATGATGGATTGTTACTTGAAGCTAGTTATAGACAAAGAAAAATTTGAGGAAATTTTTGGTAAAAAAATGGGATGGTGTAACAGTAGACTTTCTATACTTTTATTACTATATTCACTACCAGTTGAACAAGAGATAAGTAGCTACTTGTACAATGAATTATTAGAGATATTTGATAGTAGTGGAAGTTGGGAATATGATGATTCATATCTTTGCCATGGTTATGCTGGAATGAGCATTATGATGTGTGCATTTAATTACACAGGAAAAAATAGAATTTTTGTAAGAGAGAAGCTTCGTGAAGAATTACAAAATAGTAAAAATTTACTTGGTAATCTAAATCAATCACCGAATATCATTGAAAATTGCTTAGGGGTCATACTGGCTCTTATTAATGATTATTCTAATAAAGTGGATATTCTTAACAAAATCATGTTAACACTATGAAAACTGAGCTAATCTCGGTTTTTGTCTATTCCAAACATATAATTGTTTCTTTTATAGCTAGTTAGTTTTAAAAAAGCGCTCTAAACATTCAAAAATATTTGGGACTTCCCTTAATAAATCCGTCACTTTCTTTTTCAATATAGCCCACGCTTGCTCAATAGGATTCAAATCTGGTGAATAAGGTGGTAGAGGTAAGAAAAAGTGTTTATCTTGAATGCAAAGTTCATCCAAAATGTTCTTGGGATGAAAACTAGCATTGTCCATGACAATAACATGAGGTGTCTTCAAAGCAGGCAGGAGTTGCGTTTTGAACCACTCCACAAAGAAACCGCTCGTCATACTTAAATCATGGGATCTATAAACTCTCCGTCTACTTGTCCTGCAACAATTGAAGTCCGCTCAAAACGCCGTCCGCTAATCTTTTCATAGACTTTTTCCCCTCCCCTAGCTTTCTAGTTTGCTCTTTGATTTTTATTGAGTATACCACTATTTTACGTCGCTTGGCAAGGGACTTTGTCTATGTGGAGGGATTTGTATCCTATGTGGTGGAGCTTTTCTGTCCTATCTGAAATATGGTATAATAGCACTAATCAATTTCTAGGAAAATAGATACAGAAAGGGGCTGAAAGATGTCTCATATTATTGAATTGCCAGAGGTGCTGGCAAACCAGATTGCAGCTGGAGAGGTTATCGAACGTCCTGCCAGTGTGGTCAAAGAGTTGGTAGAAAATGCCATTGACGCGGGTTCTAGTCAGATTATCATTGAGATTGAGGAAGCTGGTCTCAAGAAGATTCAAATCACAGATAATGGTCATGGAATTGCCCACGATGAGGTGGAATTGGCCCTGCGTCGTCATGCGACCAGTAAGATAAAAAATCAAGCAGATCTCTTTCGAATTCGGACGCTTGGTTTTCGTGGTGAAGCCCTGCCCTCTATCGCGTCTGTCAGTGTACTGACTCTGTTGACGGCGGTGGATGGTGCGAGTCATGGGACTAAGCTCGTCGCACGTGGGGGAGAAGTAGAAGAAGTCATCCCAGCGACTAGTCCTGCGGGAACCAAGGTTTGTGTGGAGGATCTCTTTTTCAATACGCCTGCCCGCCTTAAGTATATGAAGAGCCAGCAAGCAGAGTTGTCTCATATCATTGATATTGTCAACCGTCTGGGCTTGGCCCATCCTGAGATTTCTTTTAGCTTGATTAGTGATGGCAAGGAAATGACACGGACAGCAGGGACTGGTCAACTGCGCCAAGCTATCGCAGGGATTTACGGTTTGGCGAGTGCCAAGAAGATGATTGAAATTGAGAATTCTGACCTAGATTTCGAAATTTCAGGTTTTGTGTCCTTGCCTGAGTTAACTCGGGCCAATCGCAATTATATCAGTCTCTTCATCAATGGCCGTTATATCAAGAACTTTTTACTCAATCGTGCTATTCTAGACGGTTATGGCAGTAAGCTCATGGTGGGACGCTTTCCACTGGCTGTCATTCATATCCATATTGACCCTTATCTAGCGGATGTCAATGTGCATCCAACCAAGCAAGAGGTGCGGATTTCTAAGGAAAAAGAACTGATGACGCTGGTCTCAGAAGCTATTGCAAATAGTCTCAAGGAGCAAACCTTGATACCTGATGCTTTGGAAAACCTTGCCAAATCGACCGTGCGCAATCGTGAGAAGGTGGAGCAAACTATTCTCCCACTCAAAGAAAATACGCTCTACTATGAGAAAACAGAGCCGATAAGATCCAGTCAAGCTGAAGTAGCTGATTATCAGGTAGAATTGACTGATGAAGGACAGGATTTAACTTTATTTGCCAAGGAAACCTTGGATCAGCTAACCAAGCCAGCTAAACTGCATTTTGCAGAGAGAAAGCCTGCTAACTACGACCAGCTAGATCACCCAGAGTTAGACCTTGCGAGTCTTGATAAGGCTTATGACAAGCTGGAGCGAGAAGAATCATCCAGCTTCCCAGAGTTGGAATTTTTCGGGCAAATGCACGGGACTTATCTCTTTGCCCAAGGGCGAGATGGGCTCTATATCATAGACCAGCACGCGGCTCAGGAACGGGTCAAGTACGAGGAATACCGTGAAAGCATTGGTGATGTTGACCAGAGCCAGCAGCAACTGCTAGTGCCCTACATCTTTGAATTTCCTGCGGATGATGCGCTTCGTCTCAAGGAAAGAATGCCTCTTTTGGAGGAAGTGGGTGTCTTTCTAGCAGAGTACGGAGAAAATCAATTTATTCTGCGTGAACATCCTATTTGGATGGCAGAGGAGGAGATTGAGTCAGGTATCTATGAAATGTGCGACATGCTCCTCTTGACCAAGGAAGTTTCTATCAAGAAATACCGAGCAGAGCTGGCTATCATGATGTCCTGCAAACGGTCTATCAAGGCCAACCATCGTATTGACGACCATTCGGCAAGACAGCTCCTTTATCAACTTTCTCAATGTGACAATCCTTATAACTGTCCCCATGGACGCCCTGTTTTAGTGCATTTCACCAAGTCGGATATGGAAAAGATGTTCCGACGTATTCAGGAAAATCATACTAGTCTTCGTGAACTGGGGAAATATTAAAATATAAAAAACTTTTGTGGAAAGTTTTCAAAATCAGAAAAACGCATAAAATCAGGTGTTCAAAAACCTTGATTCTATGCGTTTTATTATGGAAATATTTGCTTTTTTCCGAATACTCGTCGAAAATCTATTTAAACCACGTCAGTTTTATAGCATATTGAACCTAGAATAGTACAATAAGGATTCTAAAACGTTTCTAGAAATTAATTTGACTTTCCTAATCTCTTTGTTCATATCTTATTTCAATCTACTATATATGTAATCTCAAAACAGTGTTTTGAGCTAATTTTGCCAGTTTTGTTTGCAACATCAAAGCTGTGTTTTACCAATCTGCGACTGGCTTCCTAGTTTGCTCTGTGATTTTCATAGAGTATTAAATTGCGATTTTGCCAAGTTTCTTTATTCGTCTAAAAGTAGAGTCTGTTCTAAGCGTCTAATGTACGAATTAGGTTGACCATTTCAATAGCTCCTTGTGCACACTCAGAACCCTTATTGCCTGCTTTAGTGCCAGCTCGTTCTATGGCTTGTTCAATTGTATCTGTCGTTAGCACACCAAACATAACTGGGATTTCGCTATTTAAACTGATTTGGGCGATTCCCTTAGATACTTCGCTACATACATAATCATAATGACTTGTACTACCTCTAATGACAGCTCCCAAGCAGATAATTGCATCATATTTTTTACTTTTTGCCATTTTTGATGCAATCAGTGGTATTTCAAAAGCTCCTGGAACCCAGGCTACCTCGATATCTTTCTCGTTTACATTCTCTCTTTTGAGATTATCTAGTGCTCCAGATAATAATTTTGAAGTTATAAATTCATTAAATCTCGCTACAACAATACCGATTTTAATATTGTTCGCTACTAAATTACCTTCATAAGTGTTCATTTATTTTTCCTCCATATTTAAAATGTGACCCATTCGATTTTTCTTTGTTTCTAAATAAAAACTGTCGTAAGGATTGGCTTCTATTTCGATTGGTATTCTACTGGAAATGGTAATTCCATATTTTTCTAACTGTTCAACCTTGTCGGGATTATTTGTCAGTAAATGTAGTGACTGTAGTCCCAGGTCTTTAAGCATTTGTGCTCCAATATGATATTCTCTTAAATCACCTTCAAAGCCTAATGCAAGATTGGCATCAAGCGTATCCATTCCTTGATCTTGTAAATGATAGGCTTTTAATTTATTGATAAGTCCAATTCCTCGTCCCTCCTGTCGCAAGTAAAGTAAGACCCCCGAACCATTCTCAGCAATCATTTTCATAGCTTTATCGAATTGCTGTCCACAATCGCATCGTAAAGAGCCTAAAACATCTCCTGTTAAACATTCAGAGTGGACCCGACATAATACATTGCCTTCATCCTCTATATTTCCCATAATAAGAGCAAGATGATGTTCCCCATTTAGTTTATCTATATAGCTAATTGCTTTGAAATTACCGTATCTAGTAGGCATATTGACAGTTGAAACTCGTTCTACCAGCTGATCATATACTTTTCTATATTCTTGTAATTCTTTGATGGTAATTAGTGGGATCTTGTGTTTCTTCGAGAACTGAATTAAATCATCTGTTCTCATCATTTTGCCATCATGATTCATTATTTCACAACATAGGCCACACTCTTTTAGTCCTGCTAATTTTAATAGATCAACAGTTGCTTCTGTGTGTCCATTTCTTTCTAGAACACCACCGTTTTTTGCAATTAAAGGAAACATATGTCCTGGCCTGCGAAAATCAGAAGGTGTTATATCTTCGGATACACACATACGTGCGGTCAGTCCTCTTTCCTCGGCAGAAATACCTGTGGTCGTTTCTTTATAATCAATTGAAACTGTAAAAGCAGTCTTATGATTATCTGTATTGTTTTCAACCATAGGTGAGAGCATTAATTGATTAGCTAAACGTTCGCTCATAGGCATACAAATTAATCCTTTGGCATAAGTAGCCATGAAATTAACATTTTCAGTTGTAGCTGCTTGTGCGGAACAAATTAAGTCTCCTTCGTTTTCTCTATCCTTGTCGTCTATAACAAGAACAAGTCGTCCCTTCTGCAATGATTCTAATGCTTCTTGTATTTTTCGATATTCCATTGACTGATCATCCTTTCTACTAAAATCCATTTTGATATAATAGTTCCTTCGATATTTCTGATTTTGGAGAGTTATCCATCAGTTTTTGCACATATTTACCTAAGATATCATTTTCAAGATTTACTGTACTCCCGACTTGTTTACTCTTAAGAATGGTTTGTTCCAAGGTATGAGGGATAACAGAGACTGAAAAGTTTACTTTGGAGACTTTAGCGACAGTCAGACTAATGCCATCAATTGTAATAGATCCTTTTTCAACTATTAAATCTAAAATTTCTTTTTTTGTGTTGATTTGATACCATACAGCATTATCATCTTTTTTTATTGACGAGATTTTTCCTGTACCATCAATGTGTCCTGTAACGACGTGACCTCCAAGTCGACCGTTGACAGATAAGGCTCTTTCTAGATTCACCTCACTTCCATGTTTTAATAGAGTAAGAGCTGTTCGACTCCATGTTTCATTCATTACATCAACTGTAAAGGCTTGATGATTGAAATGAGTAACTGTAAGACAGATACCATTTACTGCTATACTATCGCCTAAATGGATATCCGTTAATATTTTTGAGGCTTTAATCGATAGTGTGCAATTACGAGAATTTTTCTCTATTCTTTCAACTTTTCCGATTTCTTCAATTATTCCTGTGAACATGGGTAAATCACTTCACTTTCTATGAGATAGTCATTTCCTATTTGAGAAAAAGCATAAGGTTTCAGCATGATAGCGTCATTTGGCAAAGAAATACCTTCACCTCCGACAGGAAACTTGGCACTGCCTCCAAAAATTTTTGGTGCAATATATATTTTCAGATCATCAACAATTTGTTGTTCCAAAGCACTCCAATTCATTAGACTGCCCCCCTCTAGAAGTAGGCTATCAATCTGCATGTTTCCTAGATGTTGCATTAAACTTGATAAGTCTATATGATTGTCTTTTTTCTTTATGGAAAGTATTTCACAGCCATGATTTTGATATAGCTTTATTTTATTTTTATCTTCAGAGGAAGTAGCAATATAAGTTTTAATATCATTTGCTGTTTTTACGATTTTAGAGGTAAGAGGAGTTCGTAAATGTGTATCGCATATGATGCGGACAGGATTTTTCCCTTCCTCTAATCTACATGTCAGCAAAGGATCGTCTTGAATAACAGTATTGACTCCCACCATAATCGCACTAACATGGTGTCGTAACTGATGCACATGCTTTCTTGCCTCTTCTCCAGTAATCCATTTGGATTGATTTGTTTTAGTGGCTATTTTTCCATCCATTGTCATTGCATATTTCATGAAAACATAGGGTACATGCTGAGTAATGTACTTTCTAAAACTTTTTATTAAGTTAAGACACTCATTTTCTAAAACTCCAACAGTAACTTGAAGATTATTTTCCTCAAGTATCTTTACTCCTTTTCCAGATACAATAGGATTACAGTCTAGACTTCCAATGACTACTCTTGTAATACCACTATCGATTATAGCATCTATACAAGGAGGTGTTTTCCCAAAGTGACAACAGGGTTCAAGTGTTACATAAAGCGTTGCTCCGACAGGGGATTCTCTACAGTTTTTAAGAGCATTTCTCTCAGCATGTGGGCCACCAAAAAACTCATGATATCCTTGTCCGATAATGTGATTATCTTTTACAATAATTGCGCCGACCATAGGATTGGGATTGACGTAACCAGCCCCTTTTTGTGCCAGTTTTATTGCTAATTTCATATATTCTGAGTCGCTCATCTCACTACCTCCAAAAAAATATACCTTGAATAGAGGACTATTCAAGGCATACAAAAGAAAACTTATGCGATTAACAAAAATGCTCTGAAATGACAGGAAATCATTTCAGAGCACGCAAAAAGCACAAATATACTTTCATCTTCTTTCATCCAGACTATACTGTCGGCTTTGGAATTTCACCAAATCATGCCTTTCGGCTCGTGGGCTATACCACCGGTAGGGAATTGCACCCTGCCCTGAAGATAGTTATTCAATTACAGATGATTATAGTACTTAATTTTGAATATGTCAACAGATAAATACAGATTATTTTTGATATACTGTGTTTGTGATAATCGATTCTCGCTCCTAAGCTAAAGAAAATATGATATACTAGATAAACGAAATAAGAGAAAAGGAAAACTATGTACGAATATTTAAAAGGAATCATTACTAAAATCACTGCCAAATACATTGTTCTTGAAACCAATGGTATCGGTTATATACTGCATGTGGCCAATCCTTATGCCTACTCAGGACAGGTCAATCAAGAAGCTCAAATTTATGTTCATCAAGTTGTACGTGAGGACGCCCATCTACTTTATGGATTTCGCTCAGAAGACGAGAAAAAGCTCTTTCTTAGTCTGATTTCGGTATCTGGGATTGGTCCTGTATCAGCTCTTGCTATTATCGCTGCTGATGACAATGCTGGTCTGGTTCAAGCCATTGAAACCAAGAACATCACCTACTTGACCAAGTTCCCTAAAATTGGCAAGAAAACAGCCCAGCAGATGGTGCTGGACTTGGAAGGCAAGGTAGTAGTTGCAGGAGATGATCTTCCTGCCAAGGTCGCAGTGCAAGCTAGCGCTGAAAACCAAGAACTGGAAGAAGCCATGGAAGCCATGTTGGCTCTGGGCTACAAGGCGACCGAGCTCAAGAAAATCAAGAAATTCTTTGAAGGAACGACAGATACAGCTGAGAACTATATCAAGTCGGCCCTCAAAATGTTGGTCAAATAGGAGCAGAGCATGACAAAACGTTGTTCGTGGGTCAAGATGACCAATCCGCTCTACATCGCCTATCATGATGAGGAGTGGGGCCAACCCCTCCATGATGACCAAGCATTGTTTGAGTTGTTGTGTATGGAAACCTATCAGGCAGGTCTGTCTTGGGAAACGGTACTTAACAAACGCCAGGCTTTCCGAGAAGCCTTTCATGGTTATCAAATTCACTCAGTCGCAGAGATGACCGATACCGAATTGGAAGCCTTGCTGGATAATCCAGCTATCATCCGAAATAGAGCCAAAATTTTTGCTACACGTGCTAATGCCCAAGCCTTTCTACGACTACAGGCAGAGTACGGCTCTTTTGATGCCTATCTTTGGTCTTTTGTTGAGGGGAAAACGATCGTTAACGATGTTCCCGATTACCGCCAAGCCCCAGCTAAAACACCTTTGTCTGAAAAATTAGCCAAAGATCTCAAAAAGCGAGGCTTCAAGTTCACAGGCCCAGTCGCCGTCTTATCTTTTCTACAGGCTGCAGGGCTAGTTGATGACCATGAAAATGATTGCGAGTGGAAAAGCGGTCATTAGTGTGTACAGGTAACTAGCATATCTGAGAATATAGAAAAAAGCTGAGAAATTTTTCCCAGCTTTTTATATATACTATTAGATTTGTTAGAGTGAAGTCAAAAAAGTGATTCCACCTAAAATAACACCAGCTGAATTTGGAATGATTAGTATCCAATCCTTCTTAGGTTCCTTTGTCCATCCATAAATAACCCAGATTAAGCAAGATATAGCAGCTGATAAAGGTTGAAATGGTTGAGCTTTATTTCCCTGTAAATTAGCGATAATTTGAGGTATGTAGGCAATAAATACTATAATTCCAATAAAGGCACCAATAGAACCTACGATTCGATTAATTTTTTGTTTTGTCATATACACCTCCTTCAAAAGGATAACATAGAAATTAGCGAAATGCAATAAATTCAGATACAAATTGTAACGAAAACGAATACAAAAGCACAAAAATAGAGAAACTATTTATTTTTTGTTATAGTCAAAGCGAATGACTTGCTCTTTTGCATCTACGTGGGCGTGGACTCCGAAGGGTACAATTGCTCTTGGAGTTGCGTGGCCGACATTCAGATTATAGAGAATCGGGATATTGCTGTCAATGATATCCAATAGTGCCTCTTTATAGTCGTCATAGAAAGTTTCATCCATAGGTTTTCCGACCAAGAGTCCACTGATGGCCTCGAATATGCCAGTGTCCTTTAAAGTCCGCAACATCTTTTTGAAGTCTTCCGGTTCAGGCTTTTCTTCGCTTGTCTCTAGCAAGAGGATCTTTCCTTCCCAGTCTGACAAGTCAGGGAAAAGTTTGTATTCTTGGCAGAGCTCCGTGCTGTCTGCGTATCGAGAGTTGTCAAAGATATCGTAGAGAGATTCGAGGCAACCACCGAGGATTTCTCCCTCGAACTGGGCATTTCCTTGTAACAAGTCAAAACCAGTATTTGTATGATTGATACGAGGTGTTCCTAGAGCCTTGGGACTGAAGTCAGTTCGTTCCTCATACCAAACGTGACTAGGGCGGATTTCTGAGATTCTTCCAGTCTCAATCAATTCTTTCAAGTAGTGGAGACTATAGGTCAGCATTTCTTTGTCTAATTCACAAATGTCTGCTAAAAAGGCTTGCCCATAAAAAGTTTTAACACCTAGTCTATGCAACATGAGATGGTTCATGGTTGTATCTGAGAAGCCAAGAAAAATCTTTTGTTTGATAACTTTTTCTAGTTGGTCATTTTCAAAAAGGTAGGGCAACAAACGATAGGTGTCGTCTCCACCGATGGCACATAGGATCATATCGATGCTATCATCAGAAAAGGCCTGCATCAAATCCTCCGCACGGGCTTCAGGATGGCCCTTGATAAAGTCTAATCCTTTTAACGAATGGGGCAAAAAGATAGGATTGAGTCCCAAATCCTTGAGACGTTGGACACCCAAGTCGACTTCGTGTTTGACAAAGTCTTCTCCGATAATGCCACTAGATAAACTAACAATACCAATAGTAGAAACCATATCTTATCCTCCTAGAAATAGATTGATACTCTTCGAAAATCAAATTCAAACCACGTCAGCTTTGCCTTGCCGTACTCAAGTACAGCCTGCGGCTAGCTTCCTAGTTTACTCTTTGATTTTCATTGAGTATGAGCCTATTTTATCACAAAAGATAAGAGAAAGCTATGTGGGATTTCAGAAGAATGCTTTTAAATCAAGAAAGTAGTAAAAAAGCAACCGCACCTGCAGTTGCTTTTATCATTCTTCTTAATAACGTGTTGGTCCTGCACTTGCGCTGCGGATGTTCAAGCGTTTCTTGAGATAGAAGCGAAGGGCTAGGAGGGCTGCTCCGATAATAGCTAGTGGCAATGGAGCAAGTACTGGGTTAAGGCTAGCTGGTAGGAAGCTTGTTGCAAAGAAGACAAGCAACCAAAGGAACATAGAAGCTAGGATAACCAGTACAGATTTCCAGAAAGGTGGACGTTGACTGCGGTCCATATCTGGTCCATAGTATTGGTAAACAAAGTAGTACATCAAGTAGAAGGCAAATCCACCAACCAGTCCAACTAACAGGAGAGTGACAAATCCATAGCCGAAAGCTTGATCTGCCGCAAAGAAAGTTGTGAGGGCGCTGACAAGGGCAAAGAGGCTAGTGATGAAAAGAGCTGAGTCCATAATCATGAGTTTTGGATCATCATTTTCTTTTGGATGCTCTTTTTCATATTGCTCCTTGACAGTGAAGCTATGAGCCCAGTGGGTCGGTGCGCCATAGAGGGAACGAGCAGTCGTACCTTTGGCTTGCTCTTCAAGGATTTGGGGAATAATTTCCTCAAAAATAGCCTTGATTTCAGCGTCTGTTTTCCCATCTTTGATGAATTGTTGGGTAGCGATGTGGACAAACTCTTGGTTTTTCTTTGTTAATTTTTGTAGATCAATCTGAGACATAGGAACTCCTCTTAGAACCATTTTTTATGGATGAGATAGAGAGTGAGCGAGACACTCATAGCAAAGGCGATAAAGACGATTAACCAGAAGGCATTCGGCTCACCGTTTAGGGGGATTTCATTATCCTTAAAGTTCATCCCGTAGGCAGAAAAGACCATGGTTGGGATGGACATGACGATGGTCACAAGGGCCAAGGTTTTCATGATGTTGTTCTGGTTGTTGGAAATGATAGAGGCAAAGGTCTCCGTCATAGAGTGCAAGACGTTTCCGTAAATGTCTGCCATCTCGATGGCCTGTTGGGTTTCAATCAGGGTATCTTCAAGCAGGTCTTCGTCCTCAAGGTATTTCTTGATATTGCTGGTTGAGCTGGTCAATTTCTTAATCACACGCTCATTTGTTTTGAGGGAGGCCTTGAAATAGACGATGGTTTTTTCCAATTCCATGAGCTCAATCAATTCTTCATTACGAGTTGATTGATGCAGTTGACTTTCGATTTGTTCACTCTTACGGTCAATCGAACGAAGGGCTGTTAGATAAAGCTCTGCATTGCGATAAAGAATCTGGAAGATAAAACGCGAACGCATGAAAGTATAGAAATTACGCAAACGACGGTTGATAAAGACATCGAGGACTGGTAGTGGTTCCAAACACGTAGTGATAATGGTTTCCTCGGTGATGATAATACCAAGCGGGATGGTTACGTAGTAGGTGCGGTTATTTCTTTCTTCTGTGACCGGAACGTCAACGATAATCAGGGTATACTCGTCTTCAATCGTAATACGAGACATTTCTTCCGCATCGAGCGGTGCTCGGAGGTCGGTAATATCAATATCGAAGGCGTTAGCGATTTCGAGTGATTCATTTTGAGTTGGATTAACGAGATTGATCCAAGTACCCGGTTCAAGCGTATCGATCTCTTTAAATTCAGTTGTTGTAGAGAGAAAAACTTGTTTCATATCCCTTATCCTTTCTCATTTTTCAGATTTTTTCACACCGTACTATTATACTACAAAATCGGCCTTTTGGGTAATAGAATCTCACTTTTTTTGGTATAATGGTAAGCAATAATGGACTAGAAAGAACAAATATGCAAGATAAAATTGTCATTCATGGGGCACGTGCCCATAATTTAAAAAATATTGATGTGGAGATTCCGCGAGACAAGTTGGTTGTCGTGACAGGTTTGTCAGGTTCTGGGAAATCCAGCCTGGCCTTTGACACTCTCTATGCGGAGGGACAACGTCGCTATGTGGAGAGTTTGTCAGCCTACGCTCGCCAGTTCTTGGGTAATATGGAGAAACCTGATGTAGATGCCATTGATGGTCTCAGCCCAGCTATTTCCATTGACCAGAAAACGACTAGCAAAAATCCTCGTTCGACGGTGGGAACCACGACTGAAATCAACGATTATCTGCGTCTCCTCTACGCACGTGTGGGGACGCCTTACTGTATCAACGGGCACGGGGCTATCAAGGCTTCTTCTGTAGAGCAAATCGTGGATAAGGTCTTGGAATTGCCAGAACGCCAGCGCCTGCAAATCTTAGCTCCGGTCATCCGCAAGAAAAAAGGCCAACATAAGAGTGTCATTGAGAAGATTCAGAAAGACGGGTATGTTCGTGTCCGTGTGGATGGGGAAGTCTATGATGTGACCGAAGTGCCAGAGTTGTCTAAGAGCAAGCAACACAATATTGATGTCGTGGTTGATCGTATTGTCATCAAGGAGGGCATCCGTAGCCGTCTCTTTGATTCCATTGAGGCAGCCCTTCGTATTGCAGAAGGTTATGTCATTATCGACACCATGGACGACTCTGAGTTGCTCTTCTCTGAGCATTATGCCTGTCCAGTTTGTGGTTTTACTGTCCCAGAGTTAGAGCCTCGTCTCTTCTCCTTCAATGCTCCTTTTGGCTCTTGTAGTGAGTGTGATGGTTTGGGCATCAAGCTGGAGGTGGATACTGATTTGGTAGTGCCAGATGCCAGCAAAACCTTACGTGAGGGAGCCTTGGCTCCTTGGAATCCTATCTCATCCAACTACTATCCAAACATGCTAGAGCAGGCTATGACAGCTTTTGGAGTGGATATGGATAAGCCTTTTGAGGACTTGTCAGAAGAAGATAAGAACTTGATTCTCTATGGATCTGATGGCAAGGAATTCCATTTCCACTATGAGAATGAATTTGGTGGCGTGCGCGATATCGATATTCCTTTTGAGGGAGTTGTCAATAATATCAAGCGTCGCTATCACGAGACAAACAGCGATTACACACGCACTCAGATGCGCCTCTACATGAATGAGCTGACTTGCGGAACCTGTCACGGCTATCGTCTCAATGACCAGGCCTTGTCTGTCCGTGTGGGTGGCCAGCAAGGACCACATATCGGAGAAATCTCAGACCTGTCTATCGCAGACCACTTAGACTTGGTGAGTCAGCTAACCTTGTCTGAAAATGAAGCTATTATTGCTCGTCCTATTCTCAAGGAAATCAAGGATCGTTTGACCTTCCTTAATAACGTGGGTCTTAACTATCTAACCCTGTCACGTTCAGCAGGAACCCTTTCAGGTGGGGAAAGTCAGCGTATTCGTTTGGCAACCCAGATTGGTTCTAACCTATCAGGTGTTCTTTATATTCTAGACGAGCCGTCAATCGGTCTCCACCAGAGGGACAATGACCGCCTGATTGCCAGTCTGAAAAAGATGCGTGATTTGGGCAATACTCTCATCGTGGTGGAACACGACGAAGATACTATGCGTGAGGCGGATTACCTGATTGACGTTGGTCCCGGTGCCGGTGTTTTTGGTGGGGAGATTGTTGCTGCAGGTACGCCCAAACAGGTTGCTCGCAACAGCCAGTCTATCACAGGTCAGTACTTGTCAGGCAAACGTGCCATTCCAGTGCCAGAAGAGCGTCGTGTGGGAAATGGTCGCTTTATCGAAGTGATAGGAGCGCGTGAGAATAACTTGCAAAATGTTACTGCTCGCTTCCCACTAGGAAAATTTATCGCAGTGACAGGGGTGTCGGGCTCAGGGAAATCAACCCTAATCAACAGCATCCTCAAAAAAGCCATTGCCCAGAAGCTCAACCGTAATTCAGACAAACCTGGTAAGTTTAAAACTATTACAGGAATTGAGCACGTAGACCGCTTGATTGACATTGACCAGAGCCCTATAGGACGGACGCCGAGGTCCAATCCAGCTACCTATACAGGAGTTTTTGACGATATACGTGATCTTTTTGCCCAGACAAATGAGGCCAAGATTCGAGGCTACAAGAAGGGTCGTTTCAGTTTCAACGTTAAGGGTGGTCGTTGTGAAGCCTGCTCAGGTGATGGGATTATCAAGATTGAGATGCACTTCTTGCCAGATGTTTATGTGGCTTGTGAAGTTTGCCACGGGACCCGCTATAACAGTGAAACCCTAGAAGTTCACTACAAGGAAAAAAATATTTCACAGGTCTTGGACATGACTGTTAACGATGCGGTGGAATTTTTCCAACACATTCCGAAAATTCAACGTAAACTTCAGACTATCAAGGATGTGGGACTGGGATATGTAACGCTAGGGCAGCCAGCTACCACCCTTTCTGGGGGAGAAGCCCAGCGTATGAAGCTGGCTAGCGAGCTCCACAAACGCTCGACAGGGAAATCTTTCTACATTCTGGATGAGCCGACGACAGGGCTTCATACAGAGGACATTGCTCGCCTGCTCAAGGTTTTAGCACGCTTTGTTGACGACGGCAATACAGTCCTTGTTATAGAGCACAATCTGGATGTTATCAAGACGGCAGACCATATTATTGACTTGGGACCTGAGGGCGGTGTCGGTGGTGGAACCATCATCGCAACAGGAACTCCAGAAGAAGTAGCGGCCAATGAAGCCAGCTACACAGGACAGTATTTGAAAGGAAAGTTACATCATGAATAAACGTGTACAAGCATTTCTCGCTAAAATGCAAGAAAAAGAACTAGATGGCATCATTATCAACAACCTTAAAAACGTCTACTACTTGACTGGTTTTTGGGGTTCGAACGGAACAGTTTTTCTCAGCCGTGACCGTCAGGTCTTGGTGACAGACTCTCGCTATATCATCGCAGCTAAGCAAGAAGTAACAGGTTTTGAGATTGTGGCTGACCGCGATGAATTGACTGTCATTGCAGGAATTGTCAAGGACATGGGTTTATCTTGTATCGGTTTTGAAGATGAGATTTCAGTCTCTTATTATCACCGTATGCAGGTAGCTTTTGCAGGTTTGGACTTGCTTCCACAAACTCAGTTTGTTGAAGGTCTTCGCATGATTAAGGATGAAGCGGAGATTGCAGCGATTCGCAAGGCTTGTTCTATCTCAGACCAAGCTTTCCACGATGCCCTTGACTTTATCAAACCAGGAAAGACTGAAATTGAAATTGCCAACTTTCTTGACTTCCGTATGCGTGAGTTGGGAGCTTCAGGCCTATCATTTGATACTATTTTAGCAAGTGGCATCAACTCTTCCAAACCTCATGCCCATCCCATGCACAAACCAGTGGAATTGGGAGAAGCTATTACAATGGACTTCGGCTGTCTCTATGATCACTATGTCAGTGATATGACACGGACTATCTATCTAGGGCATGTTAGCGACGAGCAGGCAGAAATTTACAATACGGTTTTGAAAGCCAACCAAGCCTTGATTGACCAAGCTAAGGCAGGATTAGGTTTCCGTGACTTTGACAAAATCCCTCGTGATATTATCA
>NZ_CAUQCJ010000023.1:0-29384 GCF_963516515.1 uncultured Streptococcus sp.
ACACAATGTGATAGAACAGTGCCACTTTGTGTGCGATAAACTATGAGCCTTTTGTTCCATATTTTTCTCCTTTCGCTTTACAATTGGATTGAACACCTTTATTGTATCGCGTTTGGAGTTTTTTTGTCTCGCACCTAGCGGAGCGAGACGGACTAACAGTCACATAATAATAAGGCTGATAGTATTAATTTCACTATCAGCCTTACAGGTTATTTAACGTTTCAGAAAAACTATAATGTCAAGATTAACTAAACAGTATCTAATTCCTTCAAATAATTTTCTATCTTCATCAACATTAAAGGATTGTTATAAATCTTACATAACTCTCTTGCTTCTATATAATAATTTTTGACTTGTTCTTTGTCTAGAAATTTGGCTCCAGCATTTCCTACAAGAATAAGTAGGGGAGCCAGTTGGTAGCTTGTCTGTCTTTGTTTACAGAGTTCAATCGTCTCAAGAGCTTCTTGGATGGCTTCGTTATATTTTTCCTTTGACACTAGGTAGTGAGCGTAGTTGTAACGAACTCTGATGTAGCCAAATAAAAACTCTTGATTCTCAAAATTTTTTGTCTGATATAACTCCATCAAATGAGAGTAGTTTGCCTCATATTCTTGTTCACGACCCACTAAGGAATAGAAATTAGATAGAGTATTCAATGCCTTTAAATAAATCAGAGTATTTGAGGAGACTTTTAATAATATATTTTCCAATGAAGAAATTGCCTCACACTTACTGTCATATTGACAGAAGTCAATAATAGCTTTAATCCATTCAAGGTAAGTTCGGTCTTCTAGTGTTAGAAAAGTACTTCGTTCAATCTCTATTCTATAAATATATTCCAAATTGTCATAATTTCTGTCATCTAATAGTCGAGCAGATAATTGCTTGAAATTAGAGAGGTTAGATTTAATTTCAATTTGTTCATTGAAAAAGTAATCCAAAGGGACTTCAAGTCGTTGTGAGAGTTTGAACAAAAGGTCTGCAGAGGGAATAAAATGACCTCTTTCAATTTTACTAATCTGGCTTTGTTCACAAATTCCTTCTGCAAGAGTTTGTTGGGAGAGACCTAACTCTTTTCTTTTCAATCTGAATTTCTCAGCGAGTGTATTCATTAAAGATAATAAACCTTCCTATTTGCTTAATTTCATTATAAAATTTTTAGTTCAAAATAGCAAGTTAAAGGAATAAAAAAATTCTTCATGGTAATAATAAGAAAAAAAAGTTAAAAATGTAATAAAAATAGTTGACTAAATAATATATATATGATAGAATAAAAACAAGGAAATAGAAAGCGGTTTCATTGCATGAGAAAAAAACGTGGAATTAAAAAATTAGTTACATTTGCATTACTAGGTGTTTTTATGTTTAGTAATACAATTCCTTACCAACAATTCATTCAGAAGAATAAACAATTGGAGATTCGAGTGCAATCACAAAAGAAGTCCAATGGTCTTGATGTTGGGAAGGCTGATTGATTTCGTATTACTTTAAAATTCAACTATTTAGAGAAAGGTATTCTTATGAGAGCTTGTAACAATACCAGATAGATATAAGAATGGAGATGTTTGATAAAATGCTTTCATAGCTAACCAACTGTTGAAAATTATGAGTTACAAAATCTAAAGTATTTAAGATTAGTTTATAAAATTAGGTCTCTGCCTGTAGAAAGGAACGTGCAGTTAGAAAGGAGGAAAAAATAGGATACTATAATTCAGACTGAGATTTCTAATTAAAATATGTAGTTGCATTTCGCTCATTTTCATAATATTTCATTTAGAGGAGTAATAATATGTTAAAATTTAGAAAAGTAGTTGCATCATCCCTTGCCGTTTTGGCAGTTAGTTTGGCTCTTCCTGTTTTGGCAGCTTCTCACCGTGGTGGCGAGTGGACCTATGGAGGCTATCATGATCCAAATAATTGGGGAGCATTTTCGAATTATTATCATGGTTCAGAGGATCACTGGGCCTATGTTGGAAGTAATGGACGTGACAATCAAAAGACAGCTTATGCAGGAGCACATAGTGCGGCCTATGCGTTTATTAATACAAATTTTGGGGAGCAAGTTACATTTGATGCGGGATGGCAAGAATAATTGAAGAAGATTCTTTTATCAATAGTTTAGTAAGCTTGTTAGTTTATAGAGGGCAGGGGTATTTCTGTCCTCTATTTTAGAATAAGGAATGCACTATGAAAAAATTATTTATACTCATATCCAACCTGCTTGCTAGTTTGTTCTTTGTTTGGGTATTTACCATTTGGACTGATACATATGTCTCCCATTATTACCCCAACGTTGTTGTACATGATTCTTCCCCTGAAACAACTTTTCAACATGTTGCTACACGCTTGGAAAAACTAGCAGAAGAAACGGATAGCTTTATTGCGATTCAACACCAAGATCCTAACTCAGAAGGTACTACAGTTTTTTCTTATACGACCTTTGGGAACGGAAAGTTGCCTGATGGGCTTCAGGAAAAAAAACTAGAAGATGCTCAAAGTAGTAGTGTTGAAACAAACTATTTTGTATTCGATGGACACCTAGATATTCACTTGCTAAAGGAGGAGCTAAGTCAACTTGGCTTGACTAACATGCACCTGACAATTCCATCTAAACTATCTACGTTAATGGCTATCTTTAGTAACGGATTTCAGTTAATCAGTCTATTGATTTTCATCTTAACCTTTGGAGCACTGACTTTAATTAGTCAAATTAGCCAATTACGGTCGTCGGGCATTCGCCTCATTTCAGGAGAGAAACGGTGGTCCATTTTCCTTAGACCAGTTGGTGAGGATTTGAAAGGGATAGCTGTTGGTTTCAGTTTAGCTGGCGTGCTCGCCATTCTTATGCAAAAAATTCTGTCGCT
This sequence comes from uncultured Streptococcus sp., assembly GCF_963516515.1. Lineage (GTDB taxonomy): Bacteria > Bacillota > Bacilli > Lactobacillales > Streptococcaceae > Streptococcus. The sequence continues at coordinate 2,865 of NZ_CAUQCJ010000023.1, forward strand.
TCCAACGCAATCCCTAATGACCATAGGAGAAGGCTTGCTCAGTTATAATCTCATCTTGTTGTCGATCTCCCTGTTTTTCGCTCAACTCTTCGCAGTTGGGATAAAAAAGATACACCTGATGCAGATTATAAAAGGGCAAGTGCCTGTCAGAGGAGTCATTAGTTTGATTTTAATCGGTCAACTATTAGCGATTATTATTGTAACGCTGGGAATAGGGAGTAGCTTAAAGTATTCCCAAGCCTGGCAACAGCATCGGATTGGACAAGAGGCTTGGAGCCAGGAAAGGCAACTGATTACCCTATCAATCAGCCGTGAAGGAACGAGTCCTGGTTTTGATGAACAAGCTCAAAGGAAACTCAGAACTTGGTATCAATTGATGGATCTGGCTGTTTCAGAACAAAAGGCTTTCTTATCTAGACACCAGTTAATTGACCGTACTTTGCAAAATGGCATGGCTTCCTCCAAAAACTTTATAACCTCTACAGAATGGTACGATTACAGCCCGAATGGCAATGTCCTTATCGTCACACCGCAATACTTGGAGCGTCAAAACATTCCTGTAGATACAACTATTGAGCAAAAGATGAATCACCTTGATGTAGGGGAGTTTGTCTTATTGCTGCCTGAACACCTCCGTTCAGAGGAAGAACATTATAAATCTGTTTTTGAAGACGACTTAACCAGTCGCATGTCTAGTCGAGATGAACGACAGCAAATGACTGCTACGGTAGGTTATTTAGAATCAGGTCAGGATCGTTTTGTGTATAATACGACCCCTATTTCTTACCAGCAGTTTTTGAAAGATCCAATCATCATTGTTATAACACCCCAATCAACTGGTCCACAGTCCATTCTGTTTTGGGTAGACGCAGTACAGAACTACGTTCTCTTTAATCAATTGTCTGATGCCCAGGAGCTTATCCAGAGACAAGGCATTGAAAATTGGGTCTCAGAAATGCAAACAGGTTACCACAACTACATCACATTATTGGATAATATCCAGAGGGAACGTTGGGTAATGCTAGCAGGAGCTGTGCTTGGGATTGCAACTTCAATCTTGTTGTTTAACACTATGAATAGGCTCTACTTTGAAGAATTTAGACGTGCCATTTTTATCAAACGCATTGCAGGTCTCAGGTTCTTAGAAATCCATCGCACTTATCTCTTTGCTCAACTGGGTGTGTTTTTACTGGGATTTGTTGCGAGTGTATTTCTTATGGTAGAGATAGTAGTTGCTTTCTTAGTCTCGTTACTCTTTACTGGTCTATCTCTTTTACAGTTACATGTCCAAATGCAGAAAGAAAACAAGATGTCCATGCTTGTTTTGAAGGGAGGTTAATATGATTGAACTTAAACAGGTGAGTAAATCTTTTGGAGAACGAGAGTTATTTTCGAATCTTTCAATGACATTTGAGGCCGGAAAAGTCTATGCCTTAATTGGTTCAAGTGGTAGCGGAAAAACAACCTTGATGAACATGATTGGGAAATTAGAATCTTATGATGGGACGATTTTTTACCGAGGTAAAGACTTGGCCAATTATAAATCGAGTGATTTTTTCCGTCACGAATTGGGCTACCTCTTCCAGAACTTTGGCTTAATTGAAAACCAAAGTATTGAAGAAAACCTTAAGCTAGGTCTCATTGGTCAAAAGTTGAGTCGGTCGGAACAGCGGTTGAGGCAGAAGCAGGCTTTAGAACAGGTCGGCCTGGCTTATCTTGACCTAGATAAGCACATCTTTGAGTTATCGGGCGGAGAATCGCAACGGGTTGCCTTGGCAAAAGTTATCTTAAAGAATCCACCCTTTATTCTGGCAGATGAGCCAACAGCTTCAATAGACCCAGCAACCTCTCAATTGCTTATGGAGATTTTGCTATCTCTTCGAGATGATAATAGGCTAATCATTATCGCAACACATAATCCGGCAATTTGGGAGATGGCTGATGAAGTGTTCACGATGGATCGTCTGAAATAAAAATCCTTGTTTTTAATTGCACGATGAGTTACTGAAATATTATCAGGAATCAATAATTGGAGTTAATTTAGAATTGTACTTTATTAATATTGAGGTAACTTTTTCTTGATAAAGGAAGAAATAGTGGAGAGGAAGTTAGATTGAAAAAATTCGACAATTATATTATTGAGAAGTCTTGCGATTCTAATTCAGATAAACTGCAAAAAATCTTAATAATTGAAAGTTTGGTAGATGATATTTTGCAATTTTCTCTCAGAATCAATAATAGTGTAGGAGAGATTTTCCTCCTACAACTGTTTCAAAAGAAATATTTACCCATTGGGAGAAGATGTTGCAGTGGATAATGTGTTACTCACTGAAAAATATAATTTTCAACTAAAAGATTTTGAAGGATTCATTTCAAAATAAATAATAATTAAAGAATAAGAAAAATCCTCCGTTTCAAAGAGCAGGGTGAACTCTTTGTGACAGAGGATTTTTTTTCTATAGGGCTTTAGCTGCTGCAATTGCGGCTTCGAAGTTTGGTTCTGAGTTGATATTGTCCACGTATTCAACGTAGCGAATAGTGTTGTCGGTATCGAGGACAAAGACTGCACGTGCCAATAGGTGCCATTCATTGATTAAGAGGGCATAATCACGTCCAAAGGAATGGTCAAAATAGTCTGAGAGCATGATGGCATTTTCAATGCCTTCAGCACCGCACCAACGTTTTTGGGCAAAAGGTAGGTCCATAGAAACAGTCAATACGACCGTGTTGTCCAGTCCAGCCAGTTCTTCATTAAAGCGACGCGTTTGAGTTGAGCAGATACCTGTATCGATAGAAGGCACGACACTCAAGACTTTTTTCTTGCCATCAAAATCAGCCAGAGATTTTTTAGAAAGGTCTGTTGTAGTGAGAGAAAAATCAAGTGCCTTGTCGCCGACTTGTAGTTGTTTACCTGTAAAGCTCACAGGATTTCCGAGAAAAGTTACCATAAGATACTCCAATCTTTTTTCTTCCATTTTAGCTAAAACAGTTAGAATTTTCCAATGATTTGACTGGAAATGTGGGCATAGAAAAAACGCCAGCTCATGTGAGAATGACGTTTTTCAGAGTCTTATACTCAATGAAAATCAAAGAGCAAACTAAGAAGCTAGCCACAGGTTGCTCAAAACACTGTTTTGAGGTTGCAGATGGAAGCTGACGTAGTTTGAAGAGATTTTCGAAGAGTATTATTTTGCCAATCCTTCAGCAATCTTATCAAGGTTGTATTTCATCATGTTGTAGTAGCTGTCGCCTTCTTTACCTTGTTCTGCGATAGAGTCAGTAAAGATTTGTGCGTAGATTGGGATGTTTGTGTCTTGAGAAACAGTCTTCATTGGACGGTCATCCACACTTGATTCTACAAAGAGTGAAGGAGTTTTTGTTTGGCGAAGTTTTTCAACCAAGGTCTTGATTTGGTCAGGTGTTCCTTCTTCTTCAGTGTTGATTTCCCAGATATAGGCACTTGGGACACCGTAGGCTTTAGAGAAGTATTTGAAGCATCCTTCGCTGGTTACGATGAGTTTCTTCTCAGCAGGGATGTTGTTAAATTTCTCCTTAGCTTCCTTGTCAAGTTTGTCTAGCTTATCAGTATATTCTTTGAGATTTTTTTCGTAGAATTCCTTGTTGCTAGGGTCTTTAGCGCTCAATTGTTTTGCGATATTTTTAGCAAAAATCATCCCATTTTCAAGGTTAAGCCAAGCGTGTGGGTCTTCTTTACCTTTTTCGTTTTGTCCTTCAAGGTAGATAACATCAACGCCTTCACTGACTGCAAAGTAGTCTTTGTTTTCAGTTTTCTTGGCATTTTCTACCAATTTTGTAAACCAAGCATTGCCACCTGTTTCAAGGTTGATACCGTTATAGAAAATCAAATCAGCTTGAGAAGTTTTCTTAACGTCTTCAGGAAGTGGTTCGTATTCGTGTGGGTCTTGACCAACAGGAACGATACTGTGAAGATCAATCTTGTCACCAGCAATATTTTTAGTAATATCAGCGATGATTGAGTTTGTAGCAACAACTTTTAGTTTTTGACCAGAAGCTGCATCTTTTTTTCCGCTAGCACATGCTACAAGAGCAATGACGGAAAGAAAGAGAACGAGTAATGTACCTAATTTTTTCATTAGTTCCTCCAATTTATTGGGGTTTTGCCCCTTATTTTAACAAATGTTTATTTTTCAGTTTCAAATATCGTTGTTTTGGAGCGATAAAGAAGCTAATGAGAAAGAAACTAGCGGCTGTAAGCACGATACTAGAACCTGCCGCAACGTTAAAGCTATAACCAATAAAGAGTCCCAAAACTGAAGCTGTAGCTCCAAAGGTTGAGGAAAGGAAAATCATGCTTTTCAGGCTATTAGCATACAGATAAGCAGTTGCAGCTGGGGTAATCAGCATGGCTACAATCAGGATAGTTCCGACACTTTGCATGGCTGTCACAGACACGAGAGTCAGGAGTACCATGAGAAGGTAGTGATAGAAATTGACAGGCATTCCCATGGCTTTAGCCAAGAGTTCATCAAAGGAAGTGATCAAGAGTTGCTTGAAGAAAATCCAGATTAACAAGAGAATGGCTGCCCCCACACCCATAGTAATAAACATATCCGTATCTTGGACGGCTAGGATATTACCAAAAAGGATATGGAAAAGGTCAGTTGAACTTTTAGCGACACTAATCAAGATGATACCGAGGGCTAAGAAAGAAGAAAAGGTAATGCCGATGGCGGTATCGCTTTTGATAATCGAGTTTCCCTTGATGTAGGTAATGATGATAGCAGCTAGCAATCCAAAGACAATGGCTCCGATAAAGAAGTCAAGGCCCAAGATAAAGGAGAGGGCTACACCTGGCAAGACAGCATGTGAAATGGCATCTCCCATGAGTGACATCCCGCGTAGAATGATAAAACATCCCACAGCTCCAGCTACGACCCCGATGACAATAGCCGTTATCAAGGCATTTTGTAGGAAATGGAATTTTTGTAATCCATCGATAAATTCTGCAATCATAGGTCACCTCCATTGAAAAAGAGTCGATTACCGTAAGCTTCTTTGAGATTGGCTTCGGTAAAGGTTTCTTTGGTTGGACCAAAGGCAATCACTTCTCGATTGACAAGCAAGACTTGATCGAAGTAGTGGGGAACCTTGCTGAGGTCGTGGTGGACGATGAGAACCGTCTTCCCAGCTTTTTTCAAATCTCTCAGCGTATTCATGATGATTTCCTCACTGACAGAGTCAATCCCAACAAAGGGTTCATCCAAGAGGATATAGTCGGCTTCCTGCACCAAACATCTGGCAATCAAGACCCGCTGGAATTGACCTCCAGACAGTTGACTGATTTGACGTTCAGCGTAGTCAGCTAGACCGACGATTTCAAGGGCCTCTTGCACTTTCTTCCAATGTTTAGCCTTTAAACTTCGAAAGAGAGGGATAGAGGGAAAGAGTCCTAACGAGACGCATTCCTTGACCTTGATGGGAAAGTTGTAGTCGATATTGATTTTTTGTTCGACATAGGCGATTCGATGTAAGGATTTTTTAACTTCCTTGTCATCGAGAAATGCCTGACCTTGATGTGGGATAATTCCCAGCATCCCTTTTAATAATGTTGATTTCCCAGCACCGTTTGGACCAATGATTCCGGTAATTGTTGGTCCATGGAGCACTAGTGAAATATCCTTAAGTGCCAACGTTTCTTTGTAGGAGACACTGAGGTTTTCGATACGTATCATAAACTTATATTCCTCCTGTCTCTTAATATACCTTAAAAAAAAAATTAAGTCAAGTTAATTTTTGAAAAAATTAAAATAATAACTGAAAAATGATGGAAAAAGAAAGTTCATTTTTAATTGCATTCCCAAGCAATTTTTGTTAAGCTAGCAATAACTTAAAAAAATGAAAGCGAGAACAAGATGACACGTTATCAAGATGATTTTTATGATGCAATCAATGGAGAATGGCAAAAGACAGCTGAAATTCCAGCAGATAAGTCTCAAACGGGAGGTTTTGTTGATTTAGACCAGGAAATTGAAGACTTGATGCTGGCGACAACAGACAAGTGGTTGGCAGGAGAAGAGGTGCCTGAGGATGCTATCTTGGCAAACTTTGTCAAATACCACCGCCTAGTTCGTGATTTTGACAAGAGAGAAGCTGACGGTATCACACCTGTCTTACCACTCCTTAAAGAATTCCAAGAATTGGAGACTTTTGCGGATTTTACAGCTAGACTAGCAGAGTTTGAACTTGCTGGAAAACCTAACTTCCTACCTTTTGGTGTATCGCCAGACTTTATGGATGCCAGAATCAACGTTTTATGGGCTAGTGCTCCAAGCACGATCCTGCCAGATACGACCTACTATGCAGAAGACCATCCTCAGCGCGAAGAGCTCTTGATTCTTTGGAAAGAAAGCAGCGCAAATCTTCTCAAGGCTTATGATTTCTCTGATGTAGAAATTGAAGACTTGCTAGAGAAAAGACTAGAATTGGATCGCCGAGTTGCAGCAGTGGTGCTCTCTAATGAAGAAAGTTCAGAGTATGCTAAACTCTACCATCCATATTCATATGAAGATTTCAAGAAATTCGCGCCTGCCTTACCTCTGGATGACTTCTTCCAAGCGGTTCTTGGACAAGTGCCAGACAAGGTTATTGTAGACGAGGAACGTTTCTGGAAAGCGGCAGACCAATTCTATAGTGAAGAAGCTTGGCCTCTCCTCAAGGCAACCTTAATTTTAAGTGTTGTCAATCTCTCAACCAGCTATTTAACAGAAGAAATTCGTGTCTTGTCAGGTGCCTATAGCCGTGCGCTTTCAGGAGTTCCAGAAGCCAAAGACAAGGTCAAGGCAGCTTACCAGCTAGCACAAGGTCCATTCAAACAAGCCTTGGGTCTTTGGTATGCCCATGAAAAATTCTCCCCAGAAGCCAAGGCAGACGTGGAGAAAAAAGTGGCAACTATGATTGATGTCTATAAGGAACGTTTGGCTAAAAATGACTGGCTGACTCCTGAAACTCGTGACAAGGCCATCGTCAAACTCAATGTCATCAAGCCTTATATCGGTTACCCAGAAGAATTGCCAGAACGTTATAAGGACAAAGTAGTAAATGAAAATGCTAGTCTTTTTGACAATGCTCTAGCCTTTGCGCGTGTGGAAATCAAGCACAGTTGGAGCAAGTGGAACCAGCCTGTAGACTATAAGGAATGGGGCATGCCTGCTCATATGGTCAATGCCTACTACAATCCACAGAAGAACCTGATTGTCTTTCCAGCGGCCATTTTACAGGCACCTTTCTATGATTTGCATCAGTCATCTTCTGCTAACTACGGTGGGATTGGTGCAGTTATTGCCCATGAAATTTCCCACGCCTTTGATACCAACGGAGCATCCTTTGATGAAAATGGTAGCCTCAAGGATTGGTGGACAGAGAGTGACTATACTGCCTTCAAGGAGAAAACGCAAAAAGTTATTGACCAATTTGATGGACAGGATTCTTATGGAGCAACCATTAACGGTAAATTGACTGTATCAGAAAACGTGGCTGACTTGGGAGGAATCGCTGCAGCGCTTGAAGCAGCTAAGAGAGAAACAGACTTCTCAGCAGAAGAGTTCTTCTACAACTTCGGTCGCATCTGGCGCATGAAAGGTCGTCCAGAATTTATGAAACTTTTGGCTAGCGTCGATGTGCACGCACCAGCCAAACTCCGTGTCAATGTACAAGTACCAAACTTCGATGATTTCTTTACAACCTATGATGTCAAAGAAGGAGACGGTATGTGGCGTTCACCAGAGGAGCGCGTGATTATTTGGTAAGGCAAATAAGCAAGTAAAACTCCTATAATTATACCTTCCCTATCTATGTACACCCTAAAAAGTTAGATAGAATAATCTAGCTTTTGGGGTGTAGTTCATAGGGATTATGAAATTGAAGTCTTTTCTTATTTTAAAATTCATAGTAAAATATCCCTCTGTATCAAGATAACAGGAGGATTTTTATGTCTCAAAAGACTATCAACATAGGCTACGCCCGTGTATCTACTCATAAGCAAGACCTAGGATTGAAAGTGCAAATCGAAGCTCTCAAACATTGCGATAAACTTTTTATAGAAAAGGAATCTGGTGCAAATAACACTCGTCCTGAACTTACAAAAGCCTTAAAACTGGCCTCTGACTTTTCGAAAGATGGCAAGCAGGTTACTTTCACTATCTATAAGTTAGATAGACTGACTCGATCTATGTTTAAGCTACTAGAACTTATTGAACTATTTAATGAATCTCATATTCAGCTAGTCAGTTTGCATGAAAAACTAGAAACAGATTCTCTTATCGGCAGGTTACTTTGCATCATTTTAGGCTTTGTGGCAGAAAATGAGCTGGAAAATCTGAGGTTTCGCACAAAAGAGGGACTTCGAAAAGCTAAGGAAAATGGTGTTAGATTAGGAGCAAAACGGATTTCAAAAGAAAAGGAGGAGCGGATACTTAACAAATATCTACATTCAAATATAAGCATACGTAATATTGCAAAATCTGAACAAATTTCTACATCAACCCTATATAAAGTGTTAGAACGCAATAAAGTGGCGAACAATCGTCAAAAAAAACAGAAAATCATTGCTAAAAACAGGGAAAAATGGTAGAATAAAGCCGTAAATTTGTTTCGATTAACGACCCTTTGGCGAAACATTCAAAATAAGAATATGAATATTTTAGAAAATGCGAGTTTAACAGTGTTTTTAACCTGTATTAGACTAGCATTTTTTGTGTATCGTTTAAGGGTCGTTATGCGATACAGTTAGTTCCTTATCTCTAGAGGAAGTAGCTAGCTTTTGGCAACAAAAAATTTAAAAATCATTAAGATATGTAATAGTGTGATAGACGTATTGTTCAGTTAATGGATGAACGTTTATTTAAGGCTTCTATCAAGAACATTAAATGTTTAGAGAATGAGTTGGCTCAAAATTTTGCTTTTGTGGTCTTGAAAGGAAGTTGATTTTGTCATTTTATAAGCCTAAAAAGGCAATTATATATTCCCAAGGAGGAAAAATTATGAATAAACTTACTAAACTAGGTATTGTTACCTTCTCTGCTGTCACTCTTAGTGCTGCAGTGCCAACTTTGGTGCATGCCGAGGAAAACGTTGCGCCGCAACCAAATGCTGCCGCGAGACCAACTATTCAACCAACACTCACACCAAAACCCAATAGTAACTGGGTTGATTACAGTATGCTCGACCCAATTGCTAAACCAAAACCAAAGCCAGGCAAAGAAGTTTCGAAACCTGCTAATTCGAATAAAAATGAAACACCTACGGATGAAACTACCGGTAAGAGTGCTTCAAAACCAAAGGAAGAACTTAAATCGGTTGATGAAAAAACTCGATTAGCTGAACTTAAGACAAAGTATGATGTCGATCCTAGCAATAAAGAGATAGACACAACTCTAACAATGTCTGCTGCTGAAATTGTAAAAGGTCTCAACACTGAAGAAGATAAGAAAAGAACCGAAACGTTAGCTGCGGCAGGTGTAGCTTCGAGTATAGTAGAACATGATGCGATAGTATTTGAAGAAACTAGAAAAGCTTATCTATCTACAGGTGTTGACATTACGAAACCGCCGTTCACAAAATCAAACCCTAATGATCCTTATGAAGCTGTTGCGGCAGTAGTTCTACAATCAGAACCAAAATATATCATTAAAGCTATATATATGGATGCTGCTAAGCTTAAAAAATTTGGTTATACTGAAAAAGCACATGTTTCTGATATTACACCAAGTGAATTATCCTATCCAAATGGCGAAAAGTTTGAAGGTGGTTATACATTGGTGGACAGCTATAATCATCATATTAATTCCGTTCAGGAAGGTAGTAATATTAAACTTGTTGGAACAAAATGGGACTATGATGAGATTCAAAGAAATTCAAATGCTCATATCAAAGAACTTGTTGCTCCTGAAATTAAGGGATACACTTTCAGCCATGTTGAGAAAGCACGAGACCTCCCTGATTTATCAACGGATCCGCGTGTTGTTAAAGTTGATTATGAATCAATCTATCATATGCATGGAGGCAAATCAGTTCTTGATAGTTCATTTTATCTAGATATCCTGCATTACTATTTCATCTACAACAAAGATGAAATAGCTAAGGAAATTCCAAACCCTGAGATAAACAATATCAAGCCCGCTGAAGATACAACTTTAAAACCTGCTAGCAATCCTGTGGCAAACACACAACCGACAGCCAACCCGACACCAACTCCAAAACCAACAGAAAATCCTCAAACAGAGGTTAAACCTGCAGAGCAACCACAACCTACTCAGCCAGTAAAACCAGCTGAGAACAAGCCGGTTGAAAATAAACCAGCTGAAACACCCGTTCCAGCTCCAAAACCAGCAGAAAACCCTCAACCAGAGGTTAAACCTACAGAGCAACCGCAGGAAAATAACAGAAAACCAGTGAGAAGATGGCATCTACGTGACGGAAGCGTTCAGGAACACCCTGTTGTTACCTACGCAGATATTGTAGCACCACTTCCTATCAGTGATATGAAGGAAACTCCTATCAATGGAATATGGACTGCTGAAAAAGATTTTATCAATAACAAACCAAGATTAGCTTACTTTATAGGTAGCGCGAATAGGTGGATCGAAGAAAATGGGAGGGAATTTTCTCTTGAAGAAATGAGGAAAAGCCATGTGTATATGTATCCGATTCGAGTGAAAATTCCAGAATTGGAAGGTAGAAACTATGAAGCGTATACAATTTATACAGGTATTTTTGATGGGAAAACAGGACATGTTGAACTAAACAAAAACACTAACATCACAGGTCAAGGTTACATGGCTTTCCGCACTACAAAAGAAGACAATGACGTGGAAGTCTATCAATTTTCAAAAAATAGGCAGGTAACACCACTTTATGGCCGTTCGCTAAATGAGAGAGGAAGAAGCGAGGGAGATTTTGGTTTATACGCAGAAGTTTATCAAACTTACGTTTTCTTATTTAAGAACCACACCGAAAAACCAGCCGACCAAGCAAAACCAGAAGTCAAGCCAAGTGAAAATCCTGTAAATCCAGTTACACCAGTTGCTCCAATAACACCGACAACTCCCGTAACGCCTACGCTTAATCCAGCCATCCCAAACAATACTCGTGTTCTTTCGAGCATAGCTGGAAACGTTCAAGTATATGGTTCAGAAGCAACACTCAAAAATGTCAGATATATCAGGGTAGAAGAAACCAAGTCGAATTCACTTGAATCAAAAAAATACAAGGCATTCGACATTCATCTGTATGACGCGAGAGGCAAGGCTATTCAGCCAAACGGCTGGGTTACGGTTAGCGTGTTGGCAAACCAGCCAGTGGAAAATGTTTACTACGTGAATCAAAACGGAAGCTTGTTTGCGCTTGATTTCAAACAAAATGCCGATAAGGTGACTTTTGAAACCAATCACTTTAGTATCTATGCTATGACTTTTAAAGTTGCCGCAAGCCGTGATAACGGAGGTAGTACAACTCCTGTTCCAGTTGTAAATAGTAGTAATACTCCAACAACCACAGAACAAAAAGGAAATGACGTAAATAGTACAAAAACTCAAGCTGAGCCGTTAGTAACTAAGACTGAAACTATTTCGAAACAAGTAGCTAAGACTTTGCCAAATACTGGAGAAAATAACTCAATTCTCGCTACCCTATTTGGAATGTTAACTCTAACTGCTGGATTGTTTAGCTTTCGTAAGGAGTCAGAATAACTCCAATTCATAGTTTATCTATCAATTATTTTAGACTGTGAAAAAATCAATTTGGGGAGATGATTTAGAAAATCTTTTCATGATAAAACGCATAATATCAAATTTTCATACACTTGATATTATGCGTTTTTTATAATTCTAAAATAGTATAAATATAGTGAGATGAAATAAAATCTGAACAAATCAATTAGGAAATTGAAAGTAATTTAGAAAAATGAATTAGAAGTCAGGACGTACTATTCTAGCTTCAATCTATTATAAATTGCGATATTTATTATCATCAAAATCTTGCTAGAAAAAAGGATTGAAGGTCTTTTCGTGAGCAATAGTAGTAGCTGGACCATGTCCTGGGTAGACATCGTAGTTTGGTAGGGTGAAGAGTTGGGTCTGGATACTGTGAAGGAGTTGCTCCATACTACCAGTTGGAAGATCCGTCCGTCCGATTGTTTCACGGAATAGAGCATCACCTGTCAAGACTAGGTGAGCATCAGGGAAGACTAGGGAAACACCACCGATAGAGTGACCTGGTGTTGGCAAGACGGTGAAACGAAATTCCTCTAATTGATATTCCTCATGAAATACAAAGGTGTGTTCTGCAGGTTTTGCGACAACATCTGCCATATCATCGTGGCGAGGGAGGCCAGAGAGATTGTCGACAGGAGTGTAGAGCCAGCTAGCTTCGCTCTCTGCGATATAGACAGGAGGATTGCCAAAAGTCTCGCGCACCAAGTCCAGACTCATGATATGGTCATAATGGGCGTGGGTCAAGAGAATAGCACAGATTGGTTTGTTAATGTTCTCGATGGTCTGACGAATGGCGTCCCAATGGCTCCCGGGATCGACAACGATGAGGTGTTTTTCACCTTCTAGGTAATAGGTATTTTCATAGGCAACAGGATTCACAGTTTTATGGATTTTCATACTAGCTCCAATCTCAAAGAATGTACTAAGATAAGTATAGCACAGTTGGGGAGAATAAGCTGAAAAAGGAAATAATTCTAGAAAGAAGAAGACGTTTTGGATAAGAAAAATAAGCCTCGAGTGAGTTCGAGGCTTAAACTACTTTAATTGCCAGCGTAGTATTTTTGGATTCCCTTGACAATCCCTTCAACCAGTTTATCTTGGTATTCACTACTGCGGATTTTTTGGTTTTCTTCTGGATTATCCATATATCCCATCTCTAGCAAAACAGCTGGTTTGGCTGTTTCGCGAAGAACAGCAAAGGTAGCTTGCAAGAGTCCAGCATCTCTGGCTCCAGTTTCAGATAACAGTGAAGAATGGATATCTGCAGCAAGACGGTTACTTTCACTCATCCGTTCAGGATTATTATGCCAATCTTTGTTAATTTTGCTAGGGAAACCAGGTTCATCCTTGTAAGAATAGGTCTGGATACCTAGATTAACAGTTGTATCATTCCCTTTTGCGTTGAAATGAAGGCTGATGAAAAAGTCAGCATTGGTCTTGTTAACCATGCGAGAACGCTCGGTAATGAAATCAACATCTATATCGCTATCTCGAGAAGTGAGAACGGTGTAGCCAAGATCTTCTAATCGTTTACGTAATTTACGGTAAACTTGTAGGTTCAAGTCTTTTTCAGCTATGCCATAGTAATAAGCACCGCGGTCCTTGCCACCGTGTCCTGGATCGAGAAAGATTGTTTTAGAGTAATGTCCTTTTTGAAAACCTTGTGCTAATTCACGAAGCCATTTTCCATTTCCTTGGAAGAGCTGGTTTTTACCATCCACTGCATAGGTTCCTGTGACATACACACCATCGTCCTTAAGATAGTACCAAGCTTGATAGTCTGGGTCGTAAATCCATTCCTTGTGGGCCATGTAGCCACCAGATTTGAGGTAGTAGGAACCAATCCATTGTTTTTGGGCGTAGCGTCCGCCAGATTTGAGGTAAAACCAACTAGAGTAGCTTTGGTCGTAGACCCATTCCTTATCTGCCATAGCACCGCTAGATTTGAGGTAGTAATCGTCTTTCCAGACATTGGCCAACATTCTACCGTAGTCATCAAAAGCATACCACTTACTATTGATTTGGCTCCATTGGTTGGATAAATATTTACCTGAACCATTGATATAGTACCAATTATTTCCCATCTGGTACCAGCCGTTTTCAAGCAAATAGCCATGACTATCAAAGAGATAACCATCATAGAGAGTATCTGTAAATTTGACCCCAGTTTGACTATAAAACGTCCACTTGTTCCCTTCTTTTACCCAGCCAGTCTGTATAGGTTGAGTGGGTTTGCTTTCTTGCTCACTTGAACTAGCTATACTTGTCGAAGTTTCTGTACTAGCTTGAGAACTACTAGTAGAAGTAGTTGTAGAACTACTAATATGGTTACTAATAGAATGACTCGTATCATCAGCCAAAACGACTTGGTTTGATAAACCAAGAATAGCCAAAGCTAAAAGTGTCAGTCTTTTGTGTGATTTCATGTGATTTGCCTTTCTAGAGAGATGAAAATTCAGTAATTATTGTAAAAAAACTGTTCTTATTACCATTATACACTAAAAAGGTTAGAAAATTACCAGAATATCAAATCTTTTCTTATTGAAAAAGAAGAATATAATTTCATTTCACTAACTTTTAACGTAGTTAATACCAAAATAAAGTTAGATGAAAATCAGATGGTTTTATTATTTTGGTGTAAATCTTATTTCATCTTCCTTCCCAACAAATTGAATAAGGATTATAATCCCCTTTTTCTAGTTTTCATATTCTTAAAAAAGTGATAAAATGGTAGGAAGAATTGGAGAGTAGAGATGCCAAAAGAAGTGAATTTAACGGGCGATGAGGTTGTCGCTTTAACGCAAAAATATTTATCAAAAGAAGATGTTGCTTTTGTCCATAAGGCCTTGGTCTATGCGGTGGAATGCCATAATGGTCAATACCGCAAATCAGGCGAGCCTTATATCATTCATCCTATCCAAGTGGCAGGTATTTTAGCCAAGCTCAAGCTGGATGCTGTAACGGTAGCTTGTGGTTTCTTGCATGACGTGGTAGAAGATACAGAAGCGACCTTGGATGATTTGGAAAGAGAGTTTGGTCCTGATGTGCGGGTAATCGTAGATGGGGTTACCAAGCTTGGTAAGGTCAAGTACAAGTCTCATGAGGAGCAGTTGGCTGAAAATCATCGCAAGATGCTCATGGCCATGTCTGAGGACATCCGCGTGATCTTGGTCAAACTGTCTGACCGCCTGCACAATATGCGGACGCTTAAACACCTTCGAAAAGACAAGCAGGAGCGTATTTCTAAAGAAACCATGGAAATCTATGCCCCACTTGCCCATCGTTTGGGGATTTCCAGTGTCAAATGGGAATTGGAAGACTTATCTTTCCGTTATCTCAATCCAACGGAGTTTTACAAGATTACCCATATGATGAAGGAAAAGCGCAGAGAGCGTGAGGCCTTGGTGGATGAGGTAGTTACGAAACTAGAAGACTATACGACAGATCGTCACCTAAAAGGGAAAATTTACGGTCGTCCCAAGCATATTTACTCGATTTTCCGCAAAATGCAGGATAAGAGAAAACGGTTTGAGGAAATCTATGACCTGATTGCCATTCGTTGTATTTTGGATACCCAAAGTGATGTTTATGCCATGCTTGGTTATGTGCATGAGCTTTGGAAACCGATGCCTGGTCGCTTTAAGGACTATATCGCCAACCGCAAGGCCAATGGTTACCAGTCTATCCATACGACAGTTTATGGGCCAAAAGGGCCGATTGAATTCCAGATTCGGACCAAGGCCATGCATGAGGTGGCTGAGTACGGGGTTGCGGCTCACTGGGCTTATAAGAAAGGCATCAAGGGGCAGGTTAACAGCAAGGAATCAGCTATTGGGATGAACTGGATCAAGGAGATGATGGAGCTCCAAGACCAGGCTGATGATGCCAAGGAATTTGTGGACTCTGTTAAGGAAAACTATCTGGCTGAGGAGATTTACGTCTTTACCCCAGATGGAGCTGTCCGTTCTCTTCCAAAAGATTCAGGACCGATTGACTTTGCTTACGAAATTCATACAAAAGTCGGGGAAAAAGCAACTGGTGCCAAGGTCAATGGTCGTATGGTTCCACTGACAACCAAGCTCAAGACAGGGGATCAGGTTGAAATTGTCACCAACCCTAACTCCTTTGGACCGAGTCGTGACTGGCTCAATATGGTCAAGACCAGCAAGGCGCGTAACAAGATTCGTCAGTTCTTTAAAAATCAAGATAAGGAATTGTCAGTCAACAAGGGTCGTGAAATGCTGATGGCCCAGTTCCAAGAAAATGGCTATGTGGCCAATAAATTTATGGACAAGCGTCATATGGACCAAGTTCTGCAAAAGACCAGCTACAAGACAGAAGAATCCCTCTTTGCGGCCATTGGTTTTGGAGAAATCGGTGCTATTACCGTCTTTAACCGTCTGACTGAAAAGGAACGCCGTGAGGAAGAGCGTGCCAAGGCCAAGGCGGAAGCAGAAGAACTTGTCAAAGGTGGCGAGGTTAAGGTTGAAAATAAAGAAACCCTCAAGGTTAAGCATGAGGGTGGTGTGGTCATTGAAGGTGCCTCAGGTCTCCTAGTGCGGATTGCCAAGTGCTGTAATCCCGTGCCTGGTGATGATATTGTCGGCTATATCACTAAGGGGCGTGGTGTGGCTATTCACCGTGTGGACTGTATGAACCTGCGTGCCCAAGAAAACTACGAGCAACGTCTCCTTGATGTGGAATGGGAAGATCAGTATTCAAACTCAAATAAGGAGTATATGGCCCATATCGATATTTATGGCCTCAACCGTACAGGACTGTTGAACGATGTACTGCAAGTTCTTTCAAACACAACTAAGAATATCTCAACAGTCAACGCTCAACCAACCAAGGATATGAAATTTGCTAATATCCATGTATCCTTCGGCATTGCCAATCTTTCTACATTGACTTCGGTCGTGGATAAGATTAAGAGCGTACCAGAAGTTTACTCTGTCAAACGGACCAACGGCTAATTGGCCTAGCTCTTACTAGAAAGGCTATTATGAAAATCATTATCCAACGGGTTGCAAAAGCCCAAGTGAGCATTGAAGGTCAGGTTCAGGGAAAAATCAATCAGGGACTCTTATTGCTGGTTGGTGTTGGACCAGAGGACCAAGAGGAAGATTTGGACTATGCTGTGAGAAAACTGGTCAATATGCGGATTTTTTCAGACGCAGAAGGCAAGATGAACCTATCTGTCAAAGATATTGAAGGAGAAATCCTCTCTATTTCTCAGTTTACCCTCTTTGCGGATACTAAGAAAGGCAATCGTCCAGCCTTTACAGGCGCAGCCAAGCCTGATATGGCATCAGACTTCTATGATGCTTTCAATCAAAAATTAGCACAAGAAGTGCCTGTTCAGACAGGCATCTTTGGAGCGGATATGCAGGTTGAGTTGGTCAATGATGGACCAGTTACCATTATCCTAGATACTAAAAATAGATAAGAAAGACCAAGCCCAGCCGGCTTGGTTTTTCTTATCTATCATAACATACTCCAAAATGGCATCGGTTCTTGATAGGCTTTAGGGAAATCTTGTTTTAAGATTTGGCAAGTGCGATAGGAAGGGATGAGATGGCCTAGGATGAGGAGAGTTCCCTGAAGGAAAAGTGGCACACCACTTAAACATATCAAGGAGAGAATGATCAGGCTATCCCATAGGAGGATTTGTAAGGCAAAACGCCAGAATATCGGTCTAATCTGGGAATAGAGTTGGCTAAAGTGGTCACAAAGTTGGTTAGAAAGATAGGTCAATAACACAGGATGAAAGAAAATGAGCCAACCGCTATAAATTAAAATCCAATCCCAAGTAAGCCCTTCTTTAAATGTCAAAAATGCCAGCATGATTCCATCAATGACAAGGAGTTGAGTGGTTTTGATGAAGATGATTTTTTTCATGCTAAAACCTCCTTTTCCTTAGAGACACTCCCATAAAGAGATGTGTTTATCGTAAAAATCTGGATAGTGTTCTCTTAGGTAGTCAGCCGTCCTATAATATAAAGTAGAATGGCAAGCAGTGATGATTGGCATAAGAGATGAAAAACGCTGAGAACTAACGAAGGCTAAAAGGACAAAAAATAGAAAATCAATGGAGAGAACCCCTAAATAGTAGAAGCGAATCTTTTTATTGATTTGAGGATAAATCTCAGCGAATTGATGTTTGAGTTGGACAACCAAGCGAAATAGCAGTAGTCCTTGAGCAAGGAGGAAAATAAAACCAGTGAGCAAGAGCCATTCGAAAGCTGTCTCGGGTCTAGTGCTAAAAAATGCAAATAGTAGCAAATCGATGACTGCAATTGCTGTAAAATGGATTCTAAAGAGATTTTTCATAAGATGACCTCCCTCTTTTATCTATCTTCATTCTACTCCAAAATAATGGGAGTTACAAGTAAAATGATAAAAAATTTTAGTAAGGAGATTCTGTTAGATTTCTTTATTTGATTTCCCTCTTATTGTTCCACCTCTTCATCATTCCAGACAAATAAAGCTCCGATTGCATTGAGGATATAAAAGATGTATTTTCCGATATTGGCAAAATTTCCTTGAATACCAGCTTTTGTCAGCTGAACGAAATTGTAAATCAACCAAAAGCCCCACTGAGTTGTTAGTTTCAATGCGTTCAAAGCATTGGCAATGAGTGAGAGTGCAAAGGCAATGGTTGTTACATAGGCAAGGAGATTCATCTTGCCTCCATAGCCGATATAGTTGGTCACAAAGGCAAAGAGGAAGGCGATGATTGAAATGATGATGGCCGCCAATTTTAGCTGTTTTTGGCTCATTTGGTTGGGTCTGCCTTCTTGCGAAGCTTCCCATTTCTTAATAGCAAAGGTATAAATGAGGAAGGTGACGGGATAGGTAATGATGGCCGCCTTATTTCCAAGGATATAATCAATGGTACCAGACAAAATGGTATTAACAATACCAAAGTAATTTCCCCATTTGCTTAATTTTCCCGTGAAACGAGTGGACAACATGGAAATCCCAACGTTGGTTACGGAAATCAATCCAAAAGGAACAAGAGCAGTCCATGGTCCCCAGTCTACAAATTTGTCGAGACGTGAGTTGAGGTAACCAGATGCAATCGCAATCCCAACGACCAAAGCAACCCCGAAGAGGTCAAACCATTTGGATGTCGCAAAAATTTTGAGTGATTTTTTCATATATTAAAATATCTTTCTTTTTTTTTAACAAATATTGTACAACTAAATGAAAGTAAAATCAAATGATAGAAATAAAACCCTGAAAATAAAAATTTCAGGGTTGGTTGGGTATTTGAGAAATTAGTCGATTTTCTCGACGTAGAGTTGTTTGGCAATGTCCATACTTACTTGTAAATCCTCGTCTTTACTAAGGATAGTGAAGGTGTTGCTGAAGCCGTCAAACTGCTTGACTTGGAGAGGATCACCGATGTGAAGTGAGTGCTTGTCCAGATAATGGAGAATGTCAAAACTATCGTGCACACGAGTCAGGCGGTAGGCGCCAGCTTCCTTGATATCAGCTAGTGGCAGGTTATTGATTTCAACCAGGAGTTCTCCCTTGGCAGGAATGGTTCCTCCGTGGGGGCAGGTTTTAGGGAAACCAAGCAATTTATCCAGTCTTTCCACGAAAAGGTCAGAGACAGTATGCTCCAAGACCTCAGCTTCCTCGTGAATCTGGTCACTCGTATAGTCTAAATGATGAACTAGAAAAACTTCAATCAAGCGATGTTTACGATAGAGCTCAGAGACCAATTTGAGGCCGAGGTCAGTCAGTAGATAGCCACATTCCTTGTCCTTTAGGATGAGATTTTCACTTTTCATCCGTTTAATCATTTCAGTTACGGCAGGGGGAGAGACTTGCATACGAGCCGCAATTTCCTTGTTGGTGATTTTATGTAGGTCTGTGCCAATTTCATAAATACATTTTAGATAATCTTCTTTATTCGGGGTCATTCGTTTCCTCTTGTCTAATATCTTTATCTAGTATATCAAAAAAAGCTAGATTTCTCTAGCTGTGACTTTTTATGTTATACTTATTGCAAGAGAAAAAACGAGGAGATGGATATGACGAAAATAGCTCTTCTTTCAGATATTCATGGAAATACTACCGCCTTGGAGGCTGTTTTGGCAGATGCTCGGCAGCTAGGAGTGGATGAATACTGGCTTTTGGGAGACATTCTCATGCCAGGGACAGGGCGTAGAAGGATTTTGGACTTGTTGGCTCAACTACCGATTACGGCTAGAGTTTTGGGAAACTGGGAAGACAGTCTGTGGCATGGTGTCCGCAAGGAACTGGATAGTACTCGTCCCAGTCAACGCTATCTCTTGCGCCAGTGCCAGTATGTTTTAGAGGAAATTTCCCTAGAAGAAATTGAACTGCTCCACAATCAACCTCTTCAGATTCATCGTCAGTTTGGTGATTTGACGGTAGGAATTAGCCATCATCTGCCTGATAAGAACTGGGGACGAGAGTTGATTCATACTGGAGCGCAAGAGGATTTTGACCGCTTGGTGACCAATCCGCCTTGTGATATTGCTGTTTATGGTCATATTCACCAGCAGTTGCTTCGTTACGGGACTGGTGGACAATTGATTGTCAATCCGGGTTCGATTGGGCAACCTTTCTTTCTAGATGCCCAGTTGCGGAAGGACTTGCGGGCCCAGTATATGATTTTGGAGTTTGATGATAAGGGCTTGGTAGATATGGACTTCCGACGGGTGGACTACGATGTGGCAGCTGAATTGCAATTGGCTAAAGATCTCAAACTTCCCTATTTTGAGGTTTATTATGAAAGTCTGGTCAATGGTATCCACCATACTCATCATCAGGAATTTCTGAGAGAATTGGCCCAGAAAGAGGGATATGATAGGGAATTAGATGCCTGGTTAAAAGGTGGTAATGATTGACATTACAACTAAAAAGGGTATAATAAAAGAAAAAGAAGAGTAGAGGCAGGCTAGCCTCGTAAAAAGGAGAAGAGGATGCAAATTCCAAGTAGATTTACCATTGCGACTCATATGCTGATAATCATTGCCCTCAAGGGGAAGGAAAGTAAGGTGACCAGTGATTTTTTAGCTGCTAGTGTCGGGGTCAATCCTGTCATTATCAGAAAGACCTTGTCCCAGTTGAAGAAGGCAGAGCTGATTTCAGTAGCGCGTGGAACAGGTGGGACAGAGATTGTTAAGGATCTCAAGGACATTAGTCTTTTAGATGTTTATCAGGCGGTTGAGTGTCTTGGTAAGACAGGTCAACTCTTTAGTTTCCATGACAATCCAAATCCAAATTGCCCAGTTGGAGCTCATATTCATGATGTTTTGGATCAAAAATTGGAGAGAATTCAGCTGGCTATGGAGGCAGAGCTTGGTCAGACCAGTCTAGAACAAGTCGTGGCCGATGCAGAGAGTCAGATGAAGGAGTAATTTTTTCTTTAAAACAAGAAAAGCTTATGAGAAGGTTCACACCTCATCATAAGCTTTTTATCTATTCTTCCAAGCTTGGTAACGGGTATCAATCAATAATTGGGTAAGGCGTCCCATGGTTTCCCTTTCTTCTGGAGTGAGGGATTGAGCTTGGACAAAGAGATGATGAATGTGTTCAATAGCCTTGAAGGAAGACAGGTCATTGATGGAGCTAATCCCAGCATCTAGAATGGTGCCAAAGAAGAGGTCGAAGTAGAGCTGAAGTTCTTCGTCAGGGACTGTGGCCACCCATTCTTTGAAGGTTGTGTCTACTTGTTGGCTATCACTGTTGGTCTTATCCAGTTGGACGAAGTGCTTGTCCTCAATCTGCCAACTAAAGGTATCGTGCTGGGCGATGCCACCTAAGGCAGTGCTGTGAACGATGATTTGGTGGGCAGGAATTTCCAGCATCCTACCGATAATGGAACCTTGTGGAATGAAGACCTTGGTTCTATCCATTATCCTTTGATAACCTTTGGTCTGTGTCAATTCTGTGTGGAGGCCAGGCGCATCAAATGTATAAACTGCAGTGATCTGATCTTGCAAGCTTTGCTCAATTTGGCTAGCAGCATAAATAGCTAGATTTCCTCCCTTGGAATGCCCAGCCAGAATGACCTTTTTCTTTGGATGGTGGGTAAAAAAGTTCTCTAAATAACGGAGGGCGTGTTTTTGAGCAGGAATTTCCTTCATATAGGTCATGTGGAAATCTTCCTTCCAGCCAATGATACTGTCATCAGTCCCACGAAAGACAATCAGATAGGTATCGAGAGTGAGGCGGTAGGTCATAGCCGCAAACTGCTTTTGCAGCTCAGGGTCGATGTCGTTGATAAAATGGGAGAGTTTGCAATTTTTAAAGCGTTTGTGTCGAGCTAATTCATCCAATAATTGGAGCCGATTTTTACTGGTCAACATGTTCGATTCTCTTGGAACCTGAGATGCCAGGTCTAAAAGTCGCTGAGGACTTGCGGAGACTAGATTATCAAAGGTGAGGTAGGTAGCTTCTGTTAAGGCTAGAATGTCTAACTCATTCAAAGGAAGGTCGTAATAAGAATCGTGTGCGACATCTTTCAGATAATCAAAAATATTGGTCATAAGAACTCCTTTCTGTTTATTTATCTTATCAGATTTCCCTCAAATTAGCTAGTAGGATTGGCTCACTTTGTTGGTTAAAAACAAGCTATTTCAAATTCAGTTTCAGACCTTCTAGCATGGAAAAATCTGTTATAATAATAGAAAAGGAGAAGCGCATGCACAAGATTTTACTAGTAGAAGATGATCAGGTCATTCGTCAACAGGTCGGGAAAATGCTCTCTGAATGGGGATTTGAAGTGGTTCTGGTAGAAGACTTTATGGAAGTTTTGAGTCTATTTGTTCAGTCGGAGCCTCATCTGGTCCTCATGGATATTGGCCTGCCCTTGTTTAATGGTTATCACTGGTGTCAGGAAATTCGCAAGATTTCCAAGGTGCCTATCATGTTTCTGTCTTCGAGAGACCAGGCTATGGATATTGTTATGGCAATCAATATGGGGGCGGATGACTTTGTGACCAAGCCTTTTGACCAGCAGGTTCTTTTCGCCAAGGTTCAGGGCTTGTTGCGCCGTTCCTATGAGTTTGGGCGTGACGAGAGTTTACTGGAATATGCTGGTGTTATCCTCAATACCAAATCAATGGATTTACATTATCAAGGCCAAGTCTTGAATTTGACCAAGAATGAATTCCAGATTTTACGGGTTTTATTTGAACACGCAGGCAATATCGTAGCGCGTGACGATCTGATGCGAGAACTTTGGAACAGTGACTTTTTCATTGATGATAATACCCTCTCTGTCAATGTGGCTCGTTTGCGTAAAAAGTTGGAAGAACAGGGCTTGGTAGGATTTATCGAGACCAAGAAAGGGATAGGGTACGGACTGAAGCATGCTTGATTGGAAACCATTTTTTCTAGCC
Organism: uncultured Streptococcus sp.; assembly: GCF_963516515.1. Taxonomy (GTDB): domain Bacteria; phylum Bacillota; class Bacilli; order Lactobacillales; family Streptococcaceae; genus Streptococcus. Next base: position 26,002 of record NZ_CAUQCJ010000023.1, read on the forward strand.
TATCTGCGCTCCCGTAGTCGTCTGTTTGTCTATCTGCTTTCTTTGACGTTTCTAGTTTTGCTTTTTCAGTTTTTATTTGCTAGTTTAGGAACTTATTTTCTCTACTTTTTCCTCTTATGTTGCTTTGTAACCATCTTATTTTTCACTTGGGACATATTGGTGGAGATGCAGGTTTATCGTCAGGAAATTCTCTACGAGGAGAGAGAAGCCCAGTCTCCTTTGGAAGTAGCTTTAGCAGAAAAATTAGAAGCGCGTGAGATGGAACTCTACCAGCAGAGGTCAGAAGCAGAAAGAAAACTGACGGATTTGCTGGATTACTATACCTTGTGGGCCCATCAGATTAAGACCCCAATTGCAGCCGGTCAACTCTTAGTTGCAGAAGTAGCCGACCGTCAATTGAAGCAGCAACTGGAACAGGAAATTTTCAAGATTGACTCCTATACAAACTTGGTTTTACAGTATCTGCGTTTAGAAAGTTTCCATGATGATTTGGTCTTAAAGCAGGTTCAAATTGAGGATTTGGTTAAGGAAATAATTCGTAAATATGCTCTTTTCTTTATTCAAAAAGGCTTAAATGTCAATCTACATGACCTTGATAAAGAAATCGTGACGGATAAAAAGTGGCTGCTAGTGGTTATTGAGCAAATTATCTCAAATAGTCTCAAGTACACCAAGGAAGGTGGTCTGGAGATTTATATGGAAGGCCAGGAACTCTGTATCAAGGATACGGGAATCGGGATAAAAAACAGTGATGTCCTCCGAGTCTTTGAACGTGGTTTCTCAGGATATAATGGACGCCTAACCCAGCAGTCATCTGGACTTGGCCTTTACCTATCTAAGAAAATTTCTGAAGAACTGGGGCACCAGATTCGCATCGAGTCTGAGGTCGGAAAAGGAACGACAGTGCGGATTCAGTTTGCTCAAGTGAACTTAGTCCTTGAGTGAGAAGAGACAATGAGTTTTTACCCAATCTCTTTTTGCTATATTTCAGGATATTTGAAGACTGTTTTTTACAAAACCAATAATAGTATTTTTAATACGGAATATAGTATAAATACTGGTTTAAAGTGAAGTTTTGTATGCTTTATACTTTTGTTGAGTATAAAATCTATAAACTAAGGGTGAATTACAAAAATTAATTTGAGATGAAGTGAATTGTAGACTTGGGAAATGTCTCCTATTCGATTTCAGAATGAATCGTTGATACAGGATTAAAAGAACTGCAGCTTTCTTTTTATTTTGAATGAGATAGGTGTATATAGATTTGTGTAACTGGTGTAGAACTGTTTCCAAGAATTTATTGAATGTATCGAATACACACATTCTATTGATTTTGAACCAGTTTTTAATTTCTAAATGTTATAATAGTTTTATCAAGTAAAAGGAGACTGCCATGATTGGAGACAATATAAAATTCTTACGAAAATCACATAATCTGATATAACCAGAATTTTCACGGATTGTGGGTGTGTCACGAAATAGCCTAAATCGTTAGAAAAACTGAAAAAGCTTACTTTCAATAGAAGTATTGGAAATATTCATTTTACATCTATCAAAGAAACATGGGATAGACCTATATTTTACAAAATAGCAAATTATATTTTGAATGATAGTAAAAACTGCAGTACTTGTGTGATTTACAATTATTGCACTCAATGTCCGAGTATCGCACTATCTGAAATAGGGAATAGTAGAGATTGTTCTGCGATATGTAAAAAAACGCATTAGCAAGGAGTATCGTATATGCTACCATATCTTAAAACTATTAGATGGTATCTCCTCTTTAATTTTCTTTTTGGTGCAATATCGAATATCTGCACAGCTTTGTTACCGTATTTCACGCAGGCATTAATCAAAGGGGATTATCAAGTAGCTCTATATGGCTATTCTATGGCAGTAGCAGGCTATTTGAGTTGTAACTATATCCAAATGATACTTGATTGGAAGCAGGGGATTATCTTTTCGACTACTTTGAAAAATGAGTGGTTTCGTTCACTTCTGGGACTCAGTCACCACGATTTCAAGCAGAAAACAGTAGCAGAGTATATTTCCTATCAATCTAATGACCTAGATTCGTTGGAAAAGGATTACCTTCCTCCATTGATGAGTTTTATCAAACAAATTTTACGTATCATCATTTACGCTTTCATTATTAGCAGAACAATTAATCCTATTGTATCACTGATTTTAATCTTTTCTACTGGAATTAGTATTCAAATTCCTAAAATCGTTGGGAAGTTGACCGCTAATCGTAGACAGGTTTACTTGAAAAAACAAGGAGATTACTATCGAACTTTGGAGGATTTGCTCATGGGACATCATTTGGTAAATAAACTAACTATGTCGCATTTTTTGAATCAACAAAAGAGTTCTCTAAAGAATTTGCAGGATAAGTATTTTAAGTATGGTTTGACAAAAATTACAGGCATCTTATTGACAGGTGTTTCTTTTGAATTCATTAGTCTTGTTCTGTTTATTTATTTAGCCTACTCTCTATCTCACCAGCAACTCGGTATTCCTGAGGTGGTGGCGAGTTTCGGATATATTAATGCTTTTTCTGAACCAATACAGGAAATCCTTTATGATTTACAAATGTTAGAGTCCGTAAAGCCTGTAATCAAGAGTTTTCAAAACATTGTTGGGAGACCCGTTTCAGTTCAAGCACCTCAACATTCTTTTGATACGATTTCTTTGAAAAACATTTCCAAACAACTGGGAGAATCAAAATTGATAATTACTTCCGCTACGATTCAAAAAGGGGATAAAATTGCGCTTATTGGTAAGAATGGGTCTGGAAAAAGTAGTCTTCTCAACATTTTAAATGGAACAGATGAAGATTTTGAAGGACAAATTGTGCTAGATGGGCTTGTTTTGGACCATCTTTGGGGAAGATTCGGTATGATTCTGCAACAAGAACATACATTTATTTCGAGTTATGAAAATAATGTAACGCTATTCAATAGTTTCAATGAAAAATTCAGAGAAGAAGATTTTGAAAAAATTCCACCACAATCCCTGTCAGGTGGTCAGCAACAACGAATGTATTTAAATCGTGAGAAAAATCGTAAAAATCCATTGCTTATCCTAGACGAACCTTTCTCTGCCTTGGATACTAATCAGTTTAAAATGGAATTGGAAAGAGTTCTGGAACTACCAAGTGCCGTCATTGTTACTTTACATCGCCAAAACGAATTATTAAGTAAGTTTGACCAAGTTTGGGAAATTAAGAATGGAGAACTTGTAATTTTGAAATAGCTAAATTATAAAGAATAAAACGCATAGTATCAAGGTTCAGGAGATACCGTTTTTCCTTCTTCGGATAAGGAAACAAAAATTTCTTGCTTCATCTATCTATTCAATTGATAGATTTCGTCAGAGAAAGA